>CANSWR010000023.1 GCA_947650795.1 uncultured Bacillota bacterium
TAACAATTTCATCTTTTTTTATGTCAATCATTATTTTTACCTAAACTCAAATTTTTCCTCAGAAAAAAACTTCACTTAAAAGTGAAATTAAATCCATCTAGGTATATATATATTCCTTGTATAAAATTCCTTATAATCTTCTGCAAAAGAAATCATTTTATTCATAACATATTCTACTAAATTATTAACTGCTTTAGAAACTTTCAAGCTAGAAAAATATGCACACATTTCTTTTTTAAACTTACTATCAGTTACAAACTTAAGCATTATTTTATCAACTATCTGTAGTTTTTCTACTTCTCTTTTAGTTATTATTTCTAAACCAAATATATAATCTTCATATATCCTAATAATATTAAGTGTTATTTTATCTCCTTCATATAAAAGTGAATTTACAATTTTATAATAATTCTTACATATTTCAACAATTTTTTTATTTTTACTAAAACTATTCATCTATCTACTCCTTATTATAAATCAATTATAATATCACTCGCATATAAATTACAACCGCAAATTTTGTTCGCTACACTAAAGTTTGATAGATTTATCACTCATAATATTAAGTAATTCCTTGACTTGTTCTTTATTAACAACAAGAGTATTTTTTTTAATTAAATAGACCAACAGTACAAAAGAAACTACATAATCAGTTCTAATATACATAGAATCAATTTTATAAATATCACTAATTACATCAAAAGATATTTTAACATATACTGCATCACGAAATTTAAAATTAAAAGTTTCTAACTTATACTTTATATCTTTTATTTCATTAATATTATATCTTTTTCCACGAATTAAAAAATTATCTCCATCTATTTCTATATATCTAAAAATATCATTTTTAAAACCAAATTCATCATCAACATAACAAAACACCACTTTATTATTTGCTTTATATTCATCAATTTTCTTTAAAAGTGTTTTACAAATTTTAGACTTTAACCTAAAAACTATTAATAAATATAAAAGAGATAATACTCCAACGAATATTATCATAAAGAACATTACTATTAATAACATAACTACTCCTAAAACAACTTAAATATATCATTTAATGTCACATACAACATAAGAAGTATTAAAAGTAATGCTCCTATATTATTAATAATTGTTTCCACTTTAGGATTAACTTTCTTCTTAGTTATCTTTTCAATCACTAATAATAAGATTCTTCCACCATCAAATACTGGCACTGGTATCAAATTAATAACCCCAACATTTATACTTAAATATGCTGTCAAATAAATTAAAACCTCAAATCCACCTGATTTAACATTGTCCACGACTGTAAAAACTCCAATAGGTCCACTCAAATTATTAGCGCCTACTCTACCAGTAATTAGCTTACCTAAAACATTAAAAACTCCAAATGTGCTCTTCCAAGTAGCGCTGAATCCATACTTAATAGCATTTACTAATCCCGACTTTCTTTCACTAGACTCTGTAAAACCAAAACTAGGACTTTTTTCTCCTTCATCATCTTCAACATAATTAGGACTTATTTCTATATCTAAACTTTCTCCATCCCTAGAAACTGTAAAAATATAACTTTCTTTTTCTTCTTTAACAAACCTTGTCTCCAAAAGCACATCATCAAAACTACTAACCTTGTGTCCATCTACTTTCAAAATTAAATCTCCACTCTTAAGACCTGCTTTTTGTGCTGGACTATCTGAAACTACTGTTCCAACATAAGGATCAGTTATTGGACTTCCATAAATAAGACCATTTATTATAAGTAAAATGATTGCTAACAAGAAATTAAAAACAATTCCCATAATCAAAACAAAGAACTTACCTAAAGCACTTTTATTTTCAAGAATTTGATTCTCTTTCAAATCTTTACTATTAATAGACTCACTTGCAAGAGCAGTAAATCCACCTAAAGGTAAAAGTCTCAAACTATATAAAGTCTCATCATTTTTTCTTCTAAAACTAAATATTTTAGGTCCCATTCCAACAGAAAACTCATAAACATAAACGCCTATTTTCTTAGCAGCTAAAAAATGCCCTAACTCATGAATAAACACTATAATTCCTAAAATCAAAATAAGTATAATCAAAGTAATAATAAAATTCATAATCAAACACTCTCCTAAATATATAGACTTAAAAAACTATATGCAATTACAACAAGTAAAATACTATCTAACCTATCTAATACCCCACCATGACCAGGCATAATATTTCCAAAATCTTTAACGTCAAAATGTCTTTTAATGCTACTAAAAAGTAAATCTCCAAGTTGACCAATAATACTTAAAATCATTGTAATAATAACCAAAGTAAGTAAACTTCCACTATAATCAAAAGCAGTACAATAAAACACCGTCCCTATAAAAGTACCAAATAAAGTTCCTCCTATAAATCCTTCCCACGTTTTTTTAGGACTTACATTAGGTGCCATCTTATGAACACCTATCAATCTTCCAGTAATATACGCAAAAGTATCTGTAAAAACTGTAATAAGGAAAACAAACCATAAATAATTAAGACCATTTATTCTAAGAGCTATAAGACTATTAAAACTTATTCCCAAAAAGAATACACTACCAAGTAAATATAAAGCGTCCTCTATATCATACTTTTTAGAATGACTTGTAAAAATAGTTGGTAAAATTAAAATAATTATTGAAATAATCTTTAAATCTATATTTTTAATAAAATCATAAGAAAATACATCTAGCCCTTCAAACATAACTAACAAAAACAAAAATATAGCTAAAATTTTTTCTAAATAAGGAAACTCCTTCTTTTTTTGTCTTACCTTCATTAACTCATAAAACCCTATAGACCCGATTATAGACGCGCCAATATAAAATGGCACTTTACCATAAATAATTATAGGTATACAAATTATAAGGGCAATAACTGCACTGATAACTCTCTGCTTCATTTTTATACACTTCCTTTTCTATTATACTAAAATTATAACACAATATTACACAAATATAAAAGAAAAAACTTCTAGTTAAACTAAAAGCTTGTTACAATTCTACTATCTCAATTGTTTCATCTTCCTCTTGTTTATTCTGAGTATTTATAAACCTATTAGCGTAAATATCATTAACCTTGACAGGTTCCACTTTCTCTATTACTTGAGGTTTCTCTTCATCTAATACCATTTGTTTATATTTAATTACATTTGCTTTAAAAGCAGGTGGTGGTGCTACATCTAATTTAGGTATTTTAAAAACATTATCAACAGATGGTTTCTCTTCTACAACTTTATTTAAGTCATTATACTGTTCTTGTGTCAGTAAACTAACCATATCTCCACTTACATCTTTTTCTTCTTCACTAGGTTCATTAGCTTATCTTAAATTCTTACTATAATTTAAGACTGGCAAAAATAATACTGGCAACAATATAAGCCCTAAAGCAAAACTTTTCTTAGTAAGAAAAACTATACTAAGCCTATATAACATAAGCATAATTACCAAAACATTTACTATAGGCAATAGTAATAAAATAAAATATAACCTAAACATCTGACAAACATCTAATAAAATTAATAAATTATATATAGGTAAATAAGATAATTCTGGCCTTTTACCTGTTTTTTTAAATATATTATTTCCACAGAACATTAAAAGAATAGAAAAAGCTAAAGTTATCAGTGCGAATACAGACCAAACACGCATGAACTTAAACACATAAAATATCATAATCTCACACCCTTTTACCCTATTACAAGTTTACACTAAATAAATAATTTTATCAAGTATTTAAAAGTAAAATTAATAAAACTATACACAAAATATAAACGGTAAATTGTAAATAAAAAAGGACTATTAACTCTAATCCTTAATTTATCTCTTCTATTTTTATAAAATTTGTAATTCTGCCTTCATCAGCAATTGGAATACCACCTGTAACAATAATTTTATTTTCTTTTTCAAGATTAAAGAACTCTTTAGTTTTTAAACTAGCAAGTCTTACCATCTCATCTGTATCTTTACAAACTGGAACAATACTTGTATAAACACCATAATTTAAAGCTAAACTTCTTGCAACTTTCTCACTAGTACAAGTAGCCATTATAGGTGCTTTAGGTCTAAAATTAGAAATAAACCTAGCAGTAAATCCACTTATACTAGCACAAGCTATAGCTTTAACATCAACATACTTAGTCAAATCAACAGCACATGCAGCAATACTCTCAGTACGCCCAATTTTACCTTTATATTCAAAATTCTTTTCACTATACATCTCAGCATCTAAAGTAATCGCAGCCATATAACTTACAGCCTCTACTGGATATGCTCCAATTGTTGACTCTCCACTAAGCATAACAGCATCTGTACCATCTAAAACTGCATTTGCAACATCAGTAACTTCTGCTCTAGTAGGTCTAGAATTTTTAATCATACTCTCAAGCATTTCAGTAGCAACAATAGCGATTTTACCATGTTCTCTAGCTTTTCTAATCATTTCTTTCTGATAAACAGGTAACAAAGCCATAGGAACTTCTTCTCCTAAATCTCCACGTGCTACCATAATACCTTCGCACACTTCTAAAATTTCGTCTAAATTTTCTACTCCAGCCTTGCTCTCAATTTTACAAATAATTTTAATATCAGAATTTTCCTGTTTCAATATTTCTTTTACTTGTAATACTTCTTCTTTACATGACACAAAAGAAATAGCTAAATAATCTCCTTTATTTCTACAAGCATAAATAATATCTTCTCTATCTACTTCACTTATATATGGTATATCTAAAATTATTCCTGGAACAAAAAGACTTTTTCTACTTTTAAGAATTCCTCCATTTATAATCTTACAAGTAACACCATCTTCTTCCTTAGAAACAACCTCTATTTTCATTTTACCATTTTCAAGTTGTATAAAACTTCCAATTTCTAAACTATCAAGTGCTTCAGGATGATTTACACTAAATCTAGTCTCATCTCCTATAACTTTCTCTTTAACAATCCTAATAATATTATTTGGAACTAAATTAATTCCTTCTTCCTTAGCCTCACCACTTCTAAACTCTGGACCTTTAGTATCAAAAAGTAAAGCTACATTTAAGCCTTCCTCCTCATTTACTTTCTTTACTAAACTCATAACAGTTTCTCTTTCTTCTATAGTGGCATGCGAAAAATTAACCCTTGCTACATTCATACCAGCTAAAGCCATTTTTTTAAATGTTTCATAATTATTACTTGCAGGTCCTATACTGCAAACGATTTTTGTTTTTTTCATCAGTTTCCCCTTCCTCTAACACACTACACCATTCTACTACACTTTTAAATAAAAGAAAAGTATTAAAATAGAATAATTTACGTGAATATAAAATATTTTTTACTTTTTATTACCCATTATTTCTAATCTTTTTTCTAACGTATGAAACTCCTCTACATAAAAATTTATTCTCTTCAGTAGTTAAAGATCCAGAAATACTAGGACTATCATAATTTTCTCCATACTTTCTCTTTAATAATATTATATATCTTTCATTTAAAATAGATAACTCTCTAATTAAAATTTCAAGAGTTAAACACTTATCAAGTATACTATCTATTGATGAATAAGGTCTAAGAGACTTCTTACTTTCTGATTTTCTTAAATGATACTTTATAACATTACATGCTTTTAATAAATTATCATAATGTTCTTTATCCTTATTATATTGGCCATAATCCAAAACATTTAAAAGATCAGTATTAAATGTCCTAACAACCTCTTCTAATAAAATATCATTTAAAGAAGAATACACTATGTCAGTTATTCTATTTATAAAATCTAAATATGTTTCGTTTTCTCTTTTATATTTAATAAATCTTTCAAAAAAAGGCTTTATAATCTTAACTTTTCGAAGTCTAATCACTTCTTTAATTAAAATATCTTTATAACTTTTTAAAATCACATGGTCTTTATACTTAGAAGAAACTAGCATAGGTTCAGTTAAATCTTTTCCAAATCTTTCTGCTAAATAACCATAAAAACCATGTTTCTTTGAAACTTGAATTATACTACATAAATCCCCATTAATAATGTCTTTCAAAAAAATCACTTCACGACTTACACCTAATTTATCTAAATTTCTAGCTATCTTAGGCATAATAGTTTCTGCAAGAAAAGATTTTTCATTAGTAGATATTTTCCCTTTATAATTATTGCTAAATGCTTTATATAATAAAACTTTATCTCTTAAAGGCAGTGACCTTACTACTAATATAGTATTACTTTTAGGATGCTGAAACTTTCCATAGAACTCTTCACTAAGTTCACTAATTATATCCAAATTTTCATATCCTTTAGTTACATCATTCATAATTCTTTTATATAACATAACTTACTTCCTTAACTTTCTACTATTAACCGTCAAATTATAATCATTTAAAACAATCTGTAATTCTTCTAAATTATTATTAGATATATCACTTATTTCTTCTAAAGTTAAATATTCAGAAAAATAAAGACATAAAACTAAACCATAAGCTAAACTAAAACCATAAATTTCACTAAAAGCTTTATGAATAGGAGAATTAAACATATTTTTTGAATTTATTAATGCTAAAGTTTTCTTTTCTCTAAAAATCATGCCATTTATTCTATAATAATGTTCATATAACATATGATTTTCTTCATTACTAAGAGTACCAAACTCACTAGGTGTATCTAAATTTTCTCCATACTTTTTCTTAGAAAGTCTATATATCTTATCATTTTGCATTAATTGATATTTTATATCATCCAAAGTAGTCCCTTCATTAAATAAAGTTAAAATATGTCTATATCTTTTAACTTTTCTAGTATTTTGAACTTGTTTATCTTTTTTTAATTTATTAATAATCACACTATAAACTTCAGAAAATAATTTTCTTTCTTCTTTAGAACCAGGACACTTTAAAATAACATTATATAAATCTTCATTATAAAATCTATAAATTATATTTTTATATTTATCCTTCATATTTAAAACAATATTTCTTAATCTATTTTCATATTCTTCATCTGATTCATTACTTTTTTTATACTTCAAAAATAATGAAAAAAATGGTCTTATAATTTTTATATTATGTATACCTTTTCTTCTTTTAAGAGAATTATTAACTTTAATAATATATCTTTTATTAATATTACTATAAGTAGTCCCCGCTTTATAAGAAAAACAAAGTCCATCTAATTCTTTATCAAATAAATTTTGAAAATAAGATAATGTATTAGAATCTATCATAGAAGCTTTAATATCAGTAATATCCTCACCAGGAAAAATATCTTCTATTGAAATAATTTTAGCTTTAACATTTAAGTCTCCTAATCTTTTACGAATTTTTCTAATAATCCTCTCATTTATTTCATTAACTTCTTTAACAGTTAAACTAGGAACAAATGTAGTATTTAAGAAATCTTCACCATACTTTTTATATAAAAGATTTCTTTCATAAATACTTAAAGTTTTAACAACTAATAAAACTATTTCTTTAGGATAATTAAACAAAGTAAAAAAGTTTTTATAATCTATGTTCGATTTTCTCATTTAAAACTCGCCTTCTTTCTTCATCAACATTTAAGTTAGCTAACAAATATTCTACTCTCAAATGCTTACTAAAATATTTACCATGTAGCATAAATAAAGCACCAGTCTTACCATACTCTTCCCTTAAAATATCAAATTCTTTTGTCACCACAAACTTTTCTAAAAGAAGTCTCATAAATAAGCCTGATAAATATATTCTCTTATCTATTGCTGAAACTACTCTAAGCATTTTTACTCTTTCACTTGTAGTAAAAATACCTAATTTACCTATTTGATCTAAGTTTTCTCCATACTTTCTTTTAAATAAAGTTATAGTCTTTTCATCATAGAAACTTAATTCATGTTTAATTGTCTCTAAAATAGCGCCTTCATAAAAATTAGATACCAAAAACTCGCCTTTTCTCTGATGTACTATTTGTTCTAATGGGATACCATTACTGTTAGCATAATGTAAATTTTGAAGAGCTAACTTAGAATTAATCATGTCAGTAACCATAGATAATTTACTTACATTATAATTAGGATCTATTTCATCATAACTTATTATGTTCTTAACATCATCATAAAATCTATTAAAAAGTATAGACTTAACTTTAGTAGTAGTATCTGTCCTTATTAATTCATTAACTCTTATAATAAAATCCTTAGTTGATTCATCTTTCCTCTTATACTCTATAAAATACATATATAATGGTACAGGATTATTAACTTTACTTACATTATCTATAGCAAGATTAAGATTATAAATCACATCAGAATTAGCCAGACTCACAACATCAACTTTATTAATCTCCAAATTAGAAAACAAATCATCTCCAAACAATTTTTGCATATATTTTAAAATTGATAACTTTTCACATGCACTTCTTATGATATTAATATCCTTAGTATTAACTAAATCAAATATACTAATAAAAATCTTATCTGCTTTATAAGTATCTTCAACTATAATCATATGCTGGATTAAAACTATAATTCTATCTATATTTTTAATATTCTTATCTTTAATAATCATATTAATATTAGGAGAAATATAACCACCAGAATTATAAAAACTAGTCAAAAATACTTTGTCTTGAGAATCTAATTTTTTTATAGATTTTAAGACAACATCTTTAGGCACATCAAAAAACTTATAAAAATTAAGATACTTTGAATAAAGACTAATCCATTTTTTAAGTTTCAAAAAATTCTTTTGATTTAAAGTAGATTCTGAAGGAGTAACTAATAATTTTAAACTAGTAACAAATCCATATTCTTTATAAAATGTCTTTCTAGCATCATCTCCAAATTTCGAAATAAATTTCTTTATCACATCTTCACTAACATCTGGAAAAATAGTAGTTAAATTTGTACGTTTTAAATATCCTTCTATTAAAATTTTAACATTTCTCATTAATTCTTCATCACTAAATATTTCTTCTATTTCTCTTTCAGTTAACATCTTTGATATAGACTCTATTAAATTTTTAGGAATAAAAGTATTTATAATAACTATATTATTTTTAATTCTAGGAATAACAGAAGATTTAACACTTTTAATTACAGATTCATCAGTACCATCTAACTTAAACATTCTACATAAATTTTCTCCATATTTAAGAGTTAACAACTTTCTATCTTCTAAACTTAAAAGTAAAACAGCAAGTAAAACTATTCCTTTTGGACTTTGAAAATTACCAAAAAAAGACTTTTTATAAGGAACATCAACTGATCTAGCCTTAAACAAATCTCTAAGATTTTCTATAATTTTTTTATTTCTCTCTTTATCCAAGTCAGTTAAAGGTTCAGTAATTCGCTCTCTCTCTAAAAAAGTATACTCTTTTAATAAAGAAACTTGTGCCGAATACTGAAGCTTATTTATCTCTTTCCTTATTGCTCCTGGTGTATTACTAAAAACAGAAGAAAATTTCTTTTTATAAAAATTCGCTTCAATTACATTTTTCAAAATTTGCATAGCTTCTTTTGAAAATTTATCATCACAATTTATTTTACTACCCTTTTTATAACAAATATATAAATTCATATATTCAGTTTTAGAAAGTAGTCTTAAAGCCTGATTTACCAATTGATATGGATAATCTTTTACCTCTTCATAAAATTCTTCTCTAAACATTTCAAAATAATTCATAATAAATCCCCCATATATGAAAAGTATTGTAACATGTAAAGTACAATAAGTCAACAAAATATTCAATGTTTTTCATCCTTTAGTTCTTCATTAATAATTAATTTTACCTCACATAAAAACCTCATTTTTATTTTTAGCAAAAACGAGGTTTATTGATGGATAATATTAGTTGTCATATATTATTATTTTTCATAAATTCACGAAGAAGTTTTACCAAAGCTCTTTTTTCTATTCTTGAAACGTAACTTCTACTAATTTTTAATTCTTTAGCTATCTCTCTCTGAGTTTCTTCCTTACTACTAAGCAATCCATATCTTTTAATTATAATTTCTTTTTCTCTTTTTGTTAAAACATCTAAGTATTTTTTTAATAAATCAATATTATCTTTAAAATCTACTTCACTAAGATAATCAACATCTTCTTCTTTTATAATATCTACTAAAGTAATTTCATTACCATCCTTATCATATCCTATTGAATCATTTAAACTGACATCATTTTGACTTTTCTTATTTTGTCTTATATACATCAAAATCTCATTTTCTATACATTTTGCAGCATACGTAATTAATTTTACTGGTTTATCTGGATTATAAGTATCTACACCTTTAATAAGTCCTATAGTACCTATACTTATAAGATCATCTGAGTTTTCATTAAAAGACTCAAACTTTTTCACTATATGTGCCACTAATCTAAGATTATGCTCGATTAATTTACTTCGTGCTTCTTTATCTCCATTATTTGCAAGAAAAATATATCTTTCCTCTTCTTCTTTAGGTAATGGATCTGGAAAAACATTTATGCTATAACTAGTTGTTAAAAAAGCAAACTTTTTTAATAAATTTAACAATTTCTTTATCATACTTAAATTTATGTATAAATTAAAATATTATGTATAATCATAATAAAAAAACAGAATAAAAATTCTATTCTATATCTCCATTAAAAGGATCTTTATCAACTATAGTTTCAGTTTCATTTTTTATAAACTCTGTTTCTTTATCATTCAAGCTAGATTGAGCATCACTTTCCTTATTAATACTATTATCTAATTTGCTTTTCTTAAATTTTTTACCAGATTTTCTTAATCCTAACTTGTATCCTAGAAAACTACCGCCTACTACAAATAAACTACCACCTGAAATCGCACACACTAATAAAATAAAATTACTTTTTTCTTTAGGAATAAGTGTATATACATTAGTTTCGCTTTCAGAAGAAACAACAATAGAAATTACATCATCACTTTCTATAATTGTTACTTTCGCATCCTCATCTTCTGCAATAGGTTCAATTTTAAACCCTTTACTTTTGTCATATCTATAAACATTAATTTTATTATTAAAAGGTTTATCAAGACTGCCCTTAAAAATTTTTAAATCTTTTAAAAGAACATTATTAGAAGCTTCTACATTATCTAAACTTGCACCTCTCATAACTATGACAGTATAAACTTTTACAGAAGCATCTTCCGCAGAAACCGAAAAAGTATATTTATTACTTCCTACAGATAGTTTTTCTGGACCTTCTTTAGTTAGAACAGCATATCTAGTATCTTCAACTACTGCATTTAATTCTATTGTATCCTTTTCATATGGTAAATAAATAATATAATTTGTTTTTTCTCTATCAAAAACTGGACTTAAAATACTTAAATTAGTTGTTAAACTAGATAAATAATTATTAGTTGAAAGCACTTTATTAGGGTCTTTACCTCTAGTAACTCTAATAGTATAAGCCTTTTTAGCACCATTTTCTGCTGTTACAGTCACAGTTACTTCCTTAGTTTCCTCAGCAATTAATCCTTCTGCTCCAGAAATGCTAACCTTAGCTTTACTATCTTGAGTACTTGCTTTAACATTTAAATTTTCTACACTAAAAGGTACACTAACATCATAAACAGTTGTATTTTGATCAAAAGCAGGACTCAAAGTCCCTCCTTCTACAGTTAAATTCTTTAAATTATTATTACCACTTCTTGGATCTTCTCTAGTAACATTAATAGTATAAGTTTTACTAGCTCCACTAGGCGCAGTTACTGTAATATTTATACTATTATTTCCATAATTTAAAGACTTACTACCAGCTCCACTTACTCTAGCACCAGCATCTTGTGCAGTAGCGCTTACAACTACACTAGATACATCTTTACCAACTTTTACACTATAAGAAGTCGTATTAGGATTAAAACTGATATTCCCATTAGAAATACTTAAACTTGATAAATTAGCATTAGAACTTGGTGGATTTACAATATTTATTCTCATTGAAGTTCCTCTTGAACTAACAACCTCCCCGTCCGCATCAGATAAATCTGGATCAGAATAACTTATAGTAACTGAACCAACTGCTTTTGCCCTAAAAGTTAACCTTAAAAGATTTCCAGAAGAAACTATCTTATTACTACCTGTACTATCAAATCCAGAAAAACTCTTAGCAGAAGAATTATAACTAATACCAAAAGGTGCTAAACTTTGAGCAGAAACAAACTCTAAATAATTACTATCATAATTTAAAGTTCCTGAAACTCCAGAAACACCCCCACCTCCTGCTCCATTTATACCATTAATAGAAAGAGTAACTGTAACATTATTCCCTACATAAACAGAAGAATCTCCAGACAAACTAACATTAGCAGTTCCACTAGCAAAAACTAATGGCAAATAAAAAAGAAAGAGTGAAAGAGTTATGATAAGATAAATAAAACCTCTTAAAATCTTTCTCATACCCTCACTACCTTTCTTCTCTATTCTTTATTTCTTTTTTCATTTTATTTAATTCTTCTTGCTTTAATAACATCTTTAATTTATCAGAATTCTTAGTATCCATTCCTTCTTTAATAGCGGCAATAAGTTCATCTTTAGTAATAGTATCATCATAAAAATCAAAAGGTACTTTTTCTTCACTATCACTATACTCAGCGTCACTATAAGTGCCAACAAGTTTTTTAGGTTCATTTCCAGGTAACTTATCCATAGCACCATTTCCTTGATTCAATATACCTCCAGGATACACCACATCATCATCTGTACCATTTTTAGAACCAAAATTAAACTCTGGTTTAAAATCAATAGTTGTAGTTGGTGTATCAGCTGCGACTACAGGTTCTTCTTTTTTTCTTCTACTAAGAATAAATGCTAGCAATAAAATTAACCCAAGTAAGCCCAAAGCGAAAGCAAGTAAAGTAAAGAACATTGCTCTACTCAAACCCAAAATAGTTGCTTCTGGTTTTATAACATCCAACTGATAAATCTTACTAAATCCATTTTCATCAGTAACAGACACCATTAACATATTACTACCTACTTTTAAATTACTGTTTCCAAGTATTTCTACTTTTGCCTTATCATTCTCAGCTAAAGCTTTTAAATCTAAAGACTTAGTATTAGCGTCTACATTTACTGAATAATTAAGTTTAGTCTTTTCAAAACTTTGATTTAAGTTAAACCCATTAACAGATAGTTCTTTTAAATAAGCATTACTTGATAAAGCGCTTCTTGTAGCATTAATAGTATACATTCTTACACTGCCATCTTCTGCAGTGACTTTAACATAAACTTGTTTAACTTCCCCTACTTTTAAAGGTTCATTCTCTAATATTTCAACTTTTGATTTCTTATCCTCTACAACATATTTAATATCTAACTTAGAAACATCATAAGGTATAGTTACATTATAACTGACAACATCTTTATTAAACTTAGGAGATAATGTAGCCCCATCTACAGTTAAACTACTAAGATAATTATTATTAGACTCTTTCTTAGGAGTTACAGTTGTAGAAGTTTGTTTCTCTTTTTTATAAACATTTATTATATATTTACTTTTTGTACCATCTTCTGCTGTAACAGTAACCTCTACAGCATTAAAACCTGTTTTAAGATTAGTATTTCCACTAATTTCAACTTTTGCTTTATCACTATTAGGTATAGCATTAACATCTATACTATTAACTGAATCAGATACCTCTAAAGTATAAGTACTATTATTACTATTAAACACTGGACTTAAAGTTCCAGTATTAACTGTCAACCCTTTAAGAGTAGAATCCTTATCTAACTCTGGAGGATTTTCTTGTTTTTCTTCTCTTGTAACATTAATTGTATAACTTTTCTTTGTTCCATTTTCTGCTGTAACCTCAACTGTAATTACGTTATTTCCTACTTGTAAATTGTCCATGCCTTTAATAATAACATTTGCTTTATTATGATTTTTAGTAGCATTAACTTTAACTGAAGTTGCTTCAAATGGTACATTAACATTATAAGAAGTTACACTCGAACTAAAAGCTGGCGAAATAGTATAACCATCTACATTAAGTGCACTAAGAGTTGCATCATCAGAAAGTACCTGAGCAGGTGCAGCTCGTTTAACTGTCAAAATGTAGTTTCTTCCTTCCCCACTTTCTGAAGTACATCTAGCTGTTATTCTGTTATCTCCAACATTCAAATTATTTACTCCAGCATGACCAGATTGCCAAGATAATGTGGCCTTAGAATCTTCACAAGCTGCAGATACATTTACACTAGTAACATCATTTGAAACATTTAAAGTATAATTATTAGTATTTTTATTAAATGCTGGCGTCAAAGTATGCCCTGCTACAGTAAAACTAGCCAAATAAGAATTAGTCGATTTTGCAGGTCCAATATTTATAGTATGAGACTCTGCTTTAGCATTTGGAGACTCAGCAAATATATCAGTTAGGTCTAAATCTTCAAGAGTTAAAGTAACACTACCTTCTTTTAATGGAGTTAAAACCAATGAAACAATTGTGGTAGTACTAGTAATACCGGTTTGTCCTTGAGTAAAACCACTAAAAATCATTGTATTAGTATTCAAAGTAGGTTGGAAAGGCGCAGAAGGGTTAGTTGAAGAAGAAACTAATCTTAAATAAGATGAGTCAAACTTAACTAGCGCAACTGCTCCTCCAATCGGATCTCCTACTACATCTTTAACGACAACATTAACTGTTATATTCTTTCCAACTTCGGCAGTAGTCGGACCTGTATACCCAAGCGTAGCACTTCCTGTCGCAGCATCTATAGTTAAAATATATACTAACATTATTATACTAAATAATATCATTCCAAATAGCATTTTGTTTATTTTTAATCTTTTCATATTTCCTCCTACTACCATTCAAGTAAACTTGATTTATTCAAATGGTTTGATATTTTCATAGCATCATTAATTTTAACATTTCCATCTCCATTAACATCTGCTGCTTTTAAATATGCTTCATTCTCAATAATTGAAGATTTATTCAAGTGATTAGATATCTTCATAGCATCATTAATTTTAACATTTCCGTCTCCATTAACATCTGCTTTTATAACTATAATCTTTGAATCCAATACTTGAGAATTTCTTTCTAATTTCATTACCATAGAAGTCTTTATAATACCACTAGTTACAAGATTACCTTCATTATCATATAAGTATAATTCATCTGTAGGATTTAAAAACTCTATTTTAAAATCATTAATATCTAAACCTGGTCTTCCAGTTAAAATGAATTTTTCATCTATTGTATGAATATCTGCTAATCCATCAGATTTTTTAGCAGAAATAATTTTATCTAAGCCTTCATCACTTCCATCAGATTTTTCATATCTAATAGTGTAAGTTTTTGAAGTACCATCCTCTGCTGTAACTATAACCTCTATAGTACCGGGCCCTAAATCAGAAGGAATATCTAACTTATTATCAGTTAAAGTTACTTCTTGACCATTTACTTTATATTTTATAGTAGATTTATCACTTTCAGGTAACGCATTAATAGTTAAACTATCTACATCTTCAGACACTTTTCCAATATTGTAATTCTCTTCATCAGGAGTAAATTCTGGACTTAAAGTATATCCATCTACAGATAAATCACTAAGTGTATTATCACTTTCTGGATTTTCCTTATTAACTGTTACCTGATATGTTTGTGTACTTCCATCTTCTGCTGTAACTATAAATGAGAATGTTTCACTATTGTTTGTTAAATTATGCTTCCCTAATCCTTGACCACTTATATTAGCATCCTTATCAGTAGCTGTCGCTTCTATAGTGATTTCATTTTTACTGTATGGAACAGTTATTGTATAAGTAGTCGTACTTGGAGAAAAATTGTCAATTGTTACACCATCAATAGTTAAATCACTTAAAGTAAGTATACTTTTTTGCTCTTTATTAACTACAACAGTATAATCTTTAGTAGTTACATTATCCTCTGCTGTTACGGTTATAACGAATGTATTTTGACCTGGCTTTAAAGTTTTAACCCCGTCCCCACTAATTGTTGCCTTATTATCTTCTGGACTAGCAGTTAAAGTTATTGAATTGACATCAGTTCCCACATTAACAGTATAAGAAATTACTTCTTTATTAAATACAGGACTTAATGTACCTTGATCAACTGTCAAACTACTCAAATACACATTAACTGATTTTAACTTATTTATTTTAACTCTATGAGTTCCTGAATATAATTCATCCTCTGCTGTAACATCTATATCAATATATGCTAGATTAGTAATATCTATATTACTTAAATCACTTAAATTTGTAACAGTTGCATTTGTATGATTTAAAATAGGATTAATAGATAATATGCTAACTTCAGAAGGAACATCAATTGTATAATCTCCATTTATATCTTTTCTAACAGTACTAACTGGACTAGAAGTAACAGTAATATCACTTAAAGAATAATCATTAGACTTTCTTCTTACTTTAATAGTATATTTTCCAGTAGTAACTCCATCTTCTGCTGTAACATTAATTTCAAAAGTATTATCTCCAACATCTAAATTTTGTACACCAATATCTCCAGATAAACTAGCGCCTGGTGTAGGTGTTGCTCCAAAATCCAAAGTTGTTGTATCATATGGAACATCGTCCAAAATATAAGTAGCAATTGTAGGATCAAAACCTTCTATTGTCTCCCCACCTATTGTAATATCATTAACAGTTGCATTTGTATTTATCTTTCTAGTTATATTTAAAGTATAAGTTGTAGTACTTCCATCTTCTGCAGTTACTACTATAGTCTTAGTATTTCCACCAGAAACCAAAGAAGTAGTTCCAATTCCTGTTACACTTTTAACATAATTACCATTCGCTTCTGCTTCAATAAGTACTTCATCAACATCTCCTTCAACTGTTAAAGAATAATTTTTAAGTGAAGGATTGAAATTAGGAGTTAAGTTAAATGTATCACTTCCATGACTAACAGTTAAAGACTTTAAAGAGCTATCAGTTTCTAATAACTGTTCAAATTTAATCTTATATGTTTCCTTAATATTATCATCTTCTGCTGTAACTTCCAAAATAACTTCTTTAGTATCAGGTATATTATAAGTACCATTTCCAGTTACAGACTTATTACCATCTACGGTAGCATTTACTACTACACTATTAACACTTCTATCATATTTATATATGTATTCTTTAGTATTCTTATTAAATACTGGTGTATATTCGCCTTGTGGCGTACTTGTTATAGTTAATCCAGAAAGAGTTGCATCATTGCTTTTTCTCTTAACATGAATTTTATATTCATTAGTTTCAGTTCCATCTTGTGAAACAACCCTAATAATAACTGTGTTTTCTCCAATAACCAAATTATTAGTACCTGCCACTATTGTAGCATTAGAATATTGATTCTCTTTTGTATAAGTTAAATTTAACGTTGTAACATTACTATCAACAGGCAATAAATTATATTCTAAAGTATCCTTATTAAATCCTGTTAACATATTCCCATCAAGATTAATACTACTTAAATGTGCATTATTAGACTTTTCTCTGTTTATTGTAAGAACATAAGTACTAGTACTTAAAGTATCTTCTGCTTTTATTACAATACTTCTATTAATTGGAGTAAATCCAATATTATCTACAAGACCCTGTCCACTAACTATAGAAGCATGATCACTTTTAGCAGTAGCAGAAACATTTACACTAGTAATATCATGAGGTATTGTAACACTATAATTTGTCACTCCATCTTGAACACTAGGAGTTACGATGTAACTATCTGTTCCATTTGTTACACTTAAACTTGCAAGTCTACTATCAGTTGAAAGCTTTCTATTAAAAGTTATAGTATAAGTATTTGTTGTACCATCCTCTGCTTCAACCACAACCGAAACACTGTTACCAGAAGCCAAATTATGTTCGCCCAAGCCACTAACTATTGTAGCATTACCTATAGCTGTAGCAGAAATATTCACACTGCTAACCGATTCATCATAAACGAAATTATAACTTTTCTTGTCAGAGCTGAAAGCAGGACTCAACACACCTTGAGGATTACTTGTCACTGTCAAAGAGTCTAATTTAGCAATACTTGACTTTCTTCTAACATTTAATGTATAAACCTTAGTAGTTTTACCATCTTGTGCAGTAACTGTCAATTTTATTTGGTTATTCCCGTCAATTAAAGTATTCCCTGTAGTCACTACTGTAGAATACTGATTCTCTTTTGTAAATGTCAATTGTAAATTGTTAACATTCCCGTTTACATCTGGCAAAGTATAATTAATTGTATCTTTGTCAAATCCATTTACACTAACATTGTTAACTTTAATATCTGTCAAGTTTGCATTATCACTCTTCTGTCTATTAATATTAAGTGTATAGTTTTGTGTCGAATTATCTTCTGCTCTTACAGTAATAGTCCTACTAACAGTTTCAAACGCTATATTATTTACAGTTCCATTACCCGCAGTAATACTAGCACGGTCACTTTTAGGAGTAGCTAAAACATCAACACTAGTAACATCATGAGGTATTGTAACACTATAAACAAATTGATTATCCGCTAAATCTGGACTAATCTCATAATCCGTTCCACCATTACTTACTTTTAAGCTTAATAAAGATTTATCACTTGAAGTCTTTCTAACAAAATTAACTGTATAATTTTGCACTGTACCATCTTCTGCAGTTACAACCACTAAAACCTTTCCATCAGAAACATTAAAAGTACCTGTTCCGCTTGTAACAACTGCTGGACTAGTTGCTGTTGCATTAATAGTTACTGTTGTAACACTTTCATCATATAAATAATAATAATTTCTATCATTAGGAGTTGTTGGTTCATTTAAATCTCCTTGAGGTGTACTAGTTACATTTAAAGTTTCTAAAGTTGCAACATTAGATTTCTTTTTAATTTTTACTATATAAGTCTTTTGAGTAACTCCATCTTCTGCAGTTACTATAATACTAAACGTATTTTCTCCTATTTGCAAAGTTTTAATGCCTTCTCCATTTACAGTAGCGTTTAAATCTGTTGGAGTAGCAGTCACGTTGATAGAATTTACATCATTTCCAACTTCAGGCAAAGTATAACTTTCTGTTGAAGATACAAACCCATTTATCAAACTACCATTAACATTAAGAGCACTAAGAGTCGCATCATTATTAGGATTACTTCTAGTAACATTCAAAGTATATTCTCCTGTAGTACAAGTATTTCCAGGAACCTGAGAAGTGTTATATGCACAATCTTCTGCTTTAACTATTACTTTTCTAGTATTAACTCCACCTATAACACTCAAATTCCAAGAACCAGTACCAGAATCAATTGTCGCTTTAGATCCACTTGGCAATGTTGCGCTTACAGAAGTACTAGAAGTTTTATAAGGTGCATTTAAACTATATGTATATGTATTAGGATTAAAAGTAAAAGTTATCCCATCTAAAGTTAAAGTATCTAACTTTGTATCATTATTTAATCTTTTAATATTTATTGTATAAACTTGTGTAGTACCATCCTCTGCAGTAGCTGTAAACGAAAAAGTATTATCTCCAACATTCAAATTTTTAGTACCTAATCCACCTAGCAAAATACTTCCAGGAGTAGACATGGTCGCAGCGATTTCTACACTACTAACTCCATTAGGAACGATTGTAGAATACTCTGTAGTAGCACTTCCAGAAGTAAAAATTGGAGTTAAAATATATTCAGTAGCACCACTTTTAACAGATAAAGTATCTAGCGTTGTATCATTAGAAGCAGCCTTTGCAGCTACACTCAAAATACTTGAGTCCACTCTTTCAACATATCTTGGATTACCATACTGATCTGACCCAAGTGTTTCTGTACCACTTTCATAAATATATTCAAACTTTATAGGATCCCCACTTTTAGCACTATCTTTAACTTTAAAGACCACATAAGCAAAAGGCATATTTTCTGCATCTTTATAAGTATAAAATTTAGGATTTGAATTAAAATCTCTAAACTGAACAGTTACTCTCCCAATACTTTCATCAACATTCAAATTGTCTACATTCCATTTACCTAAGTTAGGAAAAACTCCTCCATTTCTAATGATACTACTATCAAAAATAGGACTAACTTTAGTTGGAGCTATAATAACACCTGAACTTCCAGGATTATGAATAACATCCGCAATCTCAAGAAGACTAGAATCATATCTATAATACAAAGCAAATGTACTTGCATTAGCCGAACTTCCACTTAACTTCAAAGTTACACCTACAACAAAAGTATCACCTGGATTCAGCGCAGTTTCAGAAGTAATTTCCTCTACATTTCCATTCTTAAGATCATCAATAAAGGCGTTTATTCCTGCTATCTGATTTTGTTCTACATAATAAGCCAACTCCTCTGGATCAGTCAAATTATAATCATCTGGATTTTCCGCAATAGACTTATAATAATCTCCATATTTAAACACTCTAAAACCAGCAGAATAATCTTCTCCTGCCGCTTCCATTTCACTTGGGAATAGAGTTACCATAACTATAAAGAAAACCATTAATATTTTATTCAAATTTTTATGTTTCATCTTCTACACCTATATACTTTCTACTCTATACAAATTATAACATAGCAAACCATTTTTTTCTACACATTTCTACATTTTATTACAAATAAAAAAGTCCTAGATTTATCTAAGACTAATTTAACTCACTT
>CANSWR010000024.1 GCA_947650795.1 uncultured Bacillota bacterium
ATTAAAATTACAGACTTTGATTTTTTCATCAATTTCTCCATTTCTACCCTTACATTTATTTATTAAACACCCTTGCTATATTAATTATATTTATCAAACACCCAAATGTCAATATTTATTTAACGCACATTTTAAAATAATTGTGGAGATGATTTTATGTTAAGGTTAATAGACTTAAGAGAAGATAAAGATTTAAAGCAAAAACAAATCGCTAAATTATTAAATATAGATAGATCTCAATATTCTAAGTTAGAATTAGAAGTTTATAAACTTACTAGTGATAAATTAATTATTCTCTCAAATTATTATAATACTAGTGTTGATTATATTTTAGGTATTACTAATGAAATTAAACCTTATTTAAGAGATTTTAGTGAATTAAAGTTATTAAAGCTAAGGAAGTTAAGTAATCTTAAAAGTTATGATGTTTCAAAAATTTTAAATGTTTCTCAACCTCAATATTCTGCTTTAGAAAATAATAGAAGTCAACTAACTCATGATAAATTAATTATTCTTTCTAATTTTTATGGGACTAGTATAGATTATATTTTAGGTTTGACGGATGAAGTTAAACCTTATCCTAAAACTATTTTTGGAATAAAATAAAACAACAGGTGTTATACTGTTATTTTATTACTATATTAACTATTTTATTAGGTACTACTATTTCTTTTATTATTTCTTTATCTATTAAATGCTTATTAACATTTTCTAATTCTTTAGCTAATCTTAATAATTCTTCATTAGATGTGTTTACTGGAACTTCCATAGTACCTCTTAATTTGCCGTTTACTTGTACTGCAACATTAATTAAATCATCTTGTATTTTTTCTTTATCATATGTTGGCCAAGCTTCATATGATATTGTTTTGTCGTGACCTAAAAATTGCCATAATTCTTCTGTTATAAATGGAGCGATTGGATTTAATAATTTTATAAAGTTTTCAGCATATTTTAATGGAAAGACATTTTCTTTATATACAGCGTTTATAAATATCATCATTGCACTTATTGCTGTGTTAAAGTTAAGACTTTCGTAATCTTCTGTAACTTTTTTTACTGTTTGATGGTAAATTTTTTCTAAATTCTTATTTTCTTCTTCTGATATTTTTTCTTCTTCTGTATAGAGTCTCCATACTCTGTCTAAAAACTTTTTACTTCCTTCAACGCCATCGTTATTCCAAGGTTTATCTGCTTCTAAAGGTCCCATAAACATCTCATAAAATCTAAGAGTGTCTGCTCCATATTTATTCACTATATCATTAGGATTTACTGAGTATTCTGGATATCTTTTTCCCATTTTTATTCCATTTGAACCTAATATCATTCCTTGATGAACTAATTTTTTAAATGGTTCTTCTGTTGGCACGAATCCTTTATCATAAAGATAATGATTCCACATTCTGGAATATAGCAAATGTCCTACAGCGTGTTCTGGACCGCCTACATATAAATCTACTGGCATCCAATGTTTAAGAAGTTCTTTGTCTGCTAGACATTTGTCGTTATGAGGATCTATATATCTTAAAAAATACCAAGATGATCCTGCACTTCCAGGCATAGTAGAGGTTTCTAGTTTTCCAGGGCGATTATTATAATTTATATTTACCCATGAAGTTGCCTTGTTAAGTGGACTACTTCCATCTTTATTAGGTGAATAATCCTCAAGTTCTGGTAAGACAAGTGGTAAATCCTCATCTTTAAGCGCACACATTTCTCCATCTTCAAAATGAACAATTGGAATTGGTTCTCCCCAATATCTTTGACGAGCGAATATCCATTCTCTAATTTTATAATTAACTTGTTTTTTTCCTATTTTATGTTCTTCTAAATAAGTAAGCATTTTATTTATTGCTTCTTGTTTATTAGTTATTCCATTTAAAAATTCAGAATTAATCATTTTTCCATTTCCTGTGTAAGCACCTGGATTTAATACATTATTAAATGTTGTGAAATGTAATTCGTCTTTTACTTCTTTTTCAATCGCCTTTTTATCAACCCATTCAAGCTTAAATTTATTTTGTTCTTCTTTATCTAAATTATTATCTATTGATTTACTACTTTTAAGTTTGAATAAAAATCCTGTACTTTCAATTTCATATGCCTGATTTTTATTATAAGCATAATAGTGATGGTTTATTGGAAGTATTTTAGTTATTAGTTCTATATCAGTATAGCCTGTTTCTTCCCCGATTTCTCTTATAGCGCATTCTTCTTCTGTTTCACCTTCTTCAATAGTGCCTCCTATAAATAATCTTCCTCCTAAGTTACCCCAGTTCAATGTTAAGTATTTGTCTTTAGTTTCATCATATAATACTGCTACTATACTTTTTTTGCTAGTTTCATTTTCTCTTTTTTCTCCTGTTATTTGCTCGATGACTGGAATTATTTCAAGATCAAATTTTTTAGCAAATTCATAATCTCTTTCGTCATGCGCTGGTACAGCCATTATTGCACCAGTTCCATATGAAGCTAAGACATAATCACTAATCCAAATAGGAATACTCTTATTGTTTGCCGGATTTATAGCAAATGCTCCTGTAAAAACTCCTGTTTTTTCTTTATTTATAGATGTTCTTTCTAATTCACTTTTAGAAGCACATATTTTTTTATATTCTTGTACTTTTTCTTTTTGTTCTTCTGAAGTTATTTCGTCTACTAATTTATGTTCTGGAGAGAGTACACAATAAGTAGCACCAAATAGTGTATCACACCTAGTAGTAAATACTGTAAATGTTTTAGAACTTCCTTCTATTTTAAAATCTACACTTGCACCTATACTTTTACCAATCCAATTTCTTTGTATTTCTTTTGTAGATTCTGGCCAGTCTATTTCTTCTAATCCATTCAATAATTTTTCTGCATATTTAGGTATATCTATTACCCATTGTTTCATATTTTTTCTTATTACTGGAAAACCACCACGTTCACTTTTTCCATCGATTACTTCGTCATTAGCAAGTACTGTTCCAAGTTCTTCACACCAGTTAACTGGCATTTCTACTAATTTTGCTAATCCATCTTCATAAAGATTCTTAAATATCCATTGTGTCCATTTATAGTAACTTGAGTCTGATGTACTAATACATAAATCCCAGTCGTAAGAAAGTCCTAACATTTTTAATTGGTCTGTAAATGTCTTTATGTTTTCTTCTGTAAATTTTCCTGGATGATTACCTGTTTTTATTGCATATTGTTCTGCTGGCAATCCAAATGAATCGAATCCCATAGGATGAAGCACATTAAAGCCTTGCATTCTTTTCATTCTGCAAACTATATCTGTTGCTGTGTATCCTTCTGGGTGTCCTGCATGTAGTCCGACTCCACTAGGATATGGAAACATATCTAATGCGTAATATTTAGGTTTTTCAAAATCTCTTAAGTTAGTTTTAAATGTTTGATTTTCTTCCCAATATTTTATCCATTTTTCTTCTATTTCTTTTGTGTTATACATTATTTTTTCCTTCTTTCTTTTTTAGTATTCTTCCTAATATTTCATAAAGTGAATATATTAGCATCATCATTATTACAAATCCCAGAAGTAAACTTATTAAAAATGATTTTATACTCATAACTGCTATAAATGTTAAAGATATTATAAGTGGATTTATAAAAGTTGTACACCATTTTAATGTGTTATAGTTAGTTTTTCTCATGTCTAACTTAAATTTTTTTACTAAGTAGTTTATCTCCATTTGTTTTTTGCCTTCTTTATAATTCTTTCTTTTTTTATTTAATATTAATACATATAAAAGAAAAGAGAGAAAATAAACTATTATAAAGTATATTAAATCTATTAGTAATTGTTCTTTCATACTTCCACCTATTTTTCTTCAAAATAAAAACTTTAAGATTTAAGGACTAACTAATGGTCAGCGGTACCACCTTAATTCATAAAGTAATTTATGCTCTTTATAAAGTTAACGCCTTTGTACGTAAATTTCTATAAAGCAAGTTCATAATGTTCTAATTATTAGTTTTCACCTAACACTAATTCTCTATAAATTATTAGCATTATTACTACTCTTTTGTCATCGAAATTTATATTATTATTATATTAAATTTTATAGTTTTATTCAAGAGGTTTTATTATACTAATTCAAGAAGTTTTTGAAAGCTTTTAAGTTTTATTTTTATGTAGTATTTTATTTCTTCTTCGTTTATATCATCTTTATTTTCTAATTTATCTATTTTATTTATTAGTTTTAAAATGTTTTTTCCTAATTCTTTATAATCATTTAATATTTCTTTGTCTTCTACTTCTTCATTAGCTTTTTTGATTATTTTAAAGTAATTTTCAGTTATTATTTCAAATTCGTCAAATATTTCTTTTATTTCTGGGCGCATACTATCATTAATTGTTTCTTCTTTTTTAAATGTATCAAGTTTTATTATCATTTTGGATTTTTTTAATTTTATTAAAAGTTCATAATTATCTTTGGAGAAAGAATGAAAAAAAGTTTTTGTTCTTTCAGAGTTTATATTATATCCTTTATCATAACACTTGTTGATATAATCATTATATTTATTTTCGTCTATATTTTCTATATAAATTAATAGTATATTTTCTTCATTTAAAATAACTTCTCCTTTATAAGAAGGCATATATGGTAATTGTGAAGATAAAATAATATCTGACCAGTTGATTTCTTCAGTGTCTTTTTGTTCTATAAATTTTTCTTTTATTTCCACGAATGACTTTATAAGTGGGATTATTCCAAAATTTATAACTA
Organism: uncultured Bacillota bacterium; assembly: GCA_947650795.1. Taxonomy (GTDB): domain Bacteria; phylum Bacillota_I; class Bacilli_A; order RF39; family UBA660; genus MGBC139354. The sequence continues at coordinate 4,734 of CANSWR010000024.1, forward strand.
AAATAATAGAAGTAGTTACCATAAATATAATAATTATTATTTGCAACAATTTTAATTTTTCTTTATTCATAAATTTATTATATCAGTTATAGTATGTAATTAAAAGTAAAAACATAACTTATTTTGGTTAAGCTATGTTTATATTTCATTAATATATTCTAATAATTTTAAAAACATTTTTACAAATAAACTGTTTAATCCTTTAGGTCTTAGTTTTCTAATAGCAATTCTTTTTTTACGTATAGGTAATTCTTCATTAAATATTATTTTTGCCACTTCTTCTTTTAATACTGTTTCTATTTGTAAGTCTGATATTATATCATCTATATCTTCGTTTATTAGTCTTACAGCATCTATTTCAATTGCTTTTCCACCACAATTTATTGTTAATTGTTGATTTGTAGGAACATCTTTTATTTCTATTATAAAATCTGTTTCATCTGTGTAATCTTCATGTTCAACTTCAAATCTTCCTATGTTTACTTTTACATATTCAGCTGATCTTGTATTTCTAAATCTAATGCGATAGTCTCTTTTTTCTGGTATTATACTAGTTTTGCCATCTACAGGTCTTATTATTAGAGTATAATTGTTTTGTCGATAATTGTAGTCTATGTTTGTTATTATATAATATCCTTCTTTATATAGATTAGAAACCCCATCATCTTCATATAAATTATATGAGTTACTTCTTCCTGGAAAAACTTGTATTTCCATTTGTTTAGGAGGATGTACATCATTTAGATTTTCTTCATCTAATATTGCCATTGGTATTATTGATCCACTTCTAGCATATACTGGATAATCCTCATCTTTATAAAATGTTACATATCTTTTACCACCAGGGAATTTTTTTCCAGTTTTAAAGTCATACCACATTCCATTAGGTAAAAATACTCTTTGTACTACTCTGTTCATTATTTTATCTTTCGGGTCTGTTATAGGTGATACAAATAACTCAGATCCAAAAAAATATTCATTTTTGTATAATGGTTCATCATATGTTTCTGGATATTTATAGTAAAGAGGTTGAATTATAGGACTTCCTAATTTTGAATATTTGTAAGCTTCAGTATATATATATGGAATTAGTCTATGTCTTACATTCATGTAATCTTTTACTATTTTTTCTGTTTTTACGTCCCATCTCCACGGTTCACGTTTATAATAATGCCCTTTTTTTGATGATAGACGGAAAATAGGACTATAGGTAGCTAGCTGAACGTATCTTGCATATAATTCTCTATCTTCTGTTCCACCTTTAAATCCACCTATGTCATGACTCCACCAAGTTAATCCAATATTTGCAGAGGTTGAGTTATAAAATGGTAAATATTTTAAGACTTTCCATCCTACTAATGTTGCTCCTGAATACAAAACTGGATATCTATGCGCGGCGATTCCTGGGTTTCTTGTAAGTATTAATCCACGTCTAGTTTCTTTACGATCATAATTTTTGTATGTGTAGTGTGTTAGCATAAAGGACGCTATGTTATCTTTCATATCATCTTCTATAAAGAATAAGTCTACACCAATATCTAATAAAGGATTTATTACTTCGTCATAAAAAGTGTTTAATATTTTAGTATTGTAAACATTCACTGGAATTATAGCATCTTTATTTAAGTTAAGTATTTTTTTAGCACTTTGATACATTTTATCAGATGGATTTATTCCATTTTCTGTAGAGACTTTTACTCCAAAATAAATTTTATCATCATGTAATTTTTTTATTAATTCTTGTGGGCTTTTAAATTTTTCTAAATCAAATTCATAGTTTGGAACTATTTCACCTTTTAAAGATTGTTTTTTCCAAGTATTCCCTAATAAAATTGTGCTTATTGGGAGTTCTCTTTTTTTAAAATTAGTAACAATATTGTTTATGTCATCTTCGTTGTAATCTTCATCTTTATTCCACCAAATACCTAGTGCAAAGCGAGGTAGCAAGCTAGGGTATCCAGTTAGTTCAAAATAGCTTTGAAGAGCACGGCCAAAATCTTTTCTATATATGAATAAGTATATATCTACTCCATCGCTAGGATTTTTCTTTACAGATCCGTCAGCTATAAATACTGGACGACCAGAATCATTTATACTTGCAAATCCATCTGTTCCATAAAGTCCTTTATCCAACACTAATCCTTTTTTATATTTATCAAATCCAGTAATTGAACCTTTAAAATTTCTTACTTCTGGATGACCATAATACCATACCTTGTCTGTCTCTTTTAAACTAATTCTAAGGTTTGCATCTGGGACAAGCTTTGATGACTCGAAAGGTTTTTCTTTAGTGTATTCAAGTGTGAAGTAGCTATTTTGAATATTAAGAAATTTCTCATCTTCTTTTACATTAAATACTGGTTCTTTTTCAAAATTTCTATTAATCGCAAAAAGTGTTGGATAGTCGTTAAATTTTCCTGTTGGACTATATTCTAGGCGCAGTAAAACATCAGACAAAACTGTAATTCTATAATAATTGCCTTTAAATATACAATTTTCTCTTGCTCGTGATGAAGTTACATCCATTTTAAAATGTTCTTTTAAATCACTCATATTTTTATGCCCCTTTATTCTACTTATAATATTATCATAATTTATTATTTTTAACAATAATAAATAGTTTGATTTTTTTCTTTTTGTATAGTAATATTTATAGTAGGAGGGATAATAAAATGAATGACATTTTTAATGAATTAATGCAATTTAAGAAAAGTATTTTAGACTATATGGCTTTAAAAAGTATAGATTTTACTACTGCTAAAGAAGAACTGGATGATGTTTCAAGATTTTCAACAATAGATGATTTTGGAAGAATGAATACTGCGTTTGAGGAAATGCGCAGGCTTTCTATTTTACATAATAATGCTAAAAATTTTTGGAAGAGACTTGAAGATATTTCTACCGGAATTACTCTTGAATCTGATGAAAAACAAATTGCTGCTTGTGTATCTGCTTATTTGATTTTAAAATCAACAGATGAATTTAGAATTGTTGAAGAGCAGATTAATACAGTTAATTCTAAAGAAAATGGAAAAAGTTTATAATTAATGTATAATTCCACATATTAATATGTGGTTTTTTTGTCTTTTTTTGTATTTTTGTTTGACTTCATTAAATAATTATGGTATTTTGTTAACTACACTGTTAAAAAGGAGGAATTTTTATGGATATTTATGAAGATTTATTCAATTCTATAGAATTGGTTGAAAAATATTTAAATCAAGGTGATTGTGATTATTCTTTAATTTCTAAAGAAATTGCTTCTTCCATTTTAGAACAATTAAATTCTATAAAAATTGGGATAAATTTTGCTAATTCAAGAAAACAAAATGAGTTATTAGATAGTTATATAAGTGATTATATTTCTATTAAATACAATATGGATTGCATCTTAATTAGAGATTTTGTTAAAAGAAATAATACGCCAAAATTAGCATTAGTATCTCAAAGATAATAAAATAATGTATAATTTATTGCACTTGTTATTGACATTTATTAAACTTTGTGGTAAAATAATGTACATATAAGGGGTGAATAAAATATGAATTTTGAATTATTTAATGAAATTTTAAGTGCTAGTGAAGATGTTAATAATTATATGAACGCAAAAGAAAGGGATTTTAATAAATTATCAACAAAGCTTGTTGGAATTGGACAAGTTGTTTCAGTTGATAGTATAGATATTTTATCTTCTTTGACTGAATTACAAGTAGAAATGGAAAGAATACATAATGAATATGTACAAGCTAAAGAAGCAAAATCAAAAATTAGTTCTATTCTAAATGCTATTAAAGTTGGTGTACAAGTTGATGAATCTGTAGAAAGATTTAGAAATATTAAAAATGAACTTTTAGAAAAAGGAATCATAAAAAGTCTTGCAGTTAACGAAAGAGATGCCAATAGACTTAATTTAAAAAATAAAACGAGTTTAATTTAAACTCGTTTATTTTTTATAACCATATTTTCCATCATCATACTTAATTAGAACAGTTATACATAAAAATATTATACATATTATAAGAATTACTTTTAATGATAGGTTTAATAAATAATATATTAAAAATATTATTGTTCTTGTTAGGTTATTCAAAATTTCGTTAAAAGCTATGTATTCTTTAGGTGAGTAATTTTTTCCATAAGCATATGTATTTCTTTGCACTATTACATCTAAAGCAGACTTAAATATTCCTTCAAAGAATATTATTATTAAAAATAATTTCGGATTAGTTATAGATATCTTAAAAATATATATTATTCCTAGAAAGATTATTGATGTTTTTAGATAATCTTTTTTATTTTTGTCCATTTTTTTACTAAGAAAATAAATGTATATTATACTCCCTATTCCACAGATTATGTTAATTATTCCTAAATAATCTAGTTCTTTTTTTATGTATAAGTATATAAAAATTGGAAATATAATATTTGCTATATATCTGAATTGGTCTAATGTTATAAATATATAATTTGTTAAGGGAAATGTTTTGACAATTTCTGTTATTTTATTACTATTGTTATATGAATTTTCTTTTATCTTTATTAATGGTATTATGCTTATTATCATTAGAATTAATACTATTATTGTTAATGTTATAAAACCATAATTTTTTAATATTTTGGCACCTATGTATGTAGCTGGTATTCCTCCTAATATTGTGAATATTGAATATAAACTAACATTATCTGTAATTTTTTTATCTTCTATTATACTTATTGCATATGTGTGCCTGCCCATCCAATAAAGCATTAAATAAATAGCAAATATAAAGGAAAGAATTATTAATGAAATTATTGAATTTTTTATAAAGTTTAAGTATAGATATGTTGAACTAAAGAAAATACTACTAAGTATCATTAATTTTGAATATGAGATAGTTTTACCTAATTTATATATTATAGGAATAGAAATTGTACAAAACATATATTTTAATACATGAAAAAGAATTATTTCTCTTATACTAAATCCTTTGTCATAAAGTATTAATGGAATAAAAAGTTCTACTAATAGTTTAGCAAAACTTGTTATTATTACAAATATGTTGAACTTTTTTAAATTTGACATTTTATCTCCTACTTCTTTCAATTATTTTATTTTTTATTTCATCTGTACATATTAGATCAATTCTTGTTATGATAAATCCACTCGCTTTATATAAAGCAGTTAATTCCAAATCGCCTTCAGAAGATAAATCTTTTAATACTTTTTCTGTCAATTTTTGTTCAATATTATCTGTCATAGCAGTGTTTAGTCTGTAAGATTTTGTAAATTTTTTTGTTTTTACTTCTATTTCAATTACAGTTCCTTTAAGTCCATCAAATAATTCATTTATGTTTTTAGAATTTAGCGAAGAAAAATAAATTCTTTTGTACTCTTCTTTATATTTATCAAGATTTTCATAACCATATAGAGATTTTCCTAATAAAAATAAAGATATTAAAATTATGGTTAAAATTGTAAATATTTTCTTCATACTTCACACCTATTTTTAGTATGAAAAAAGAGTTTATCTTTTATACAGGAAACTCTAAATTATTTAAAATTTTAATTAAATTTTTTTATCTTCTAACAAATAGACCTTTGAAGAATCTTGCTATTAATAATGTAATTATATAACTAGTTTTTTGCAATTTTTCTAGTACTGGTTGATGTATCAAATATAAATCTTCTTCCCATGAATTATTTTGAAAATTAAATGTACCTTCATAAATTTTATATTCTTCTAATTTTTCTGAAAGTTCTTTAATAGAATAATAGTTTTTTTGCTTTAAGTTATCTATTTTACAAAAATCTTTAAGAATATGAATTGTAAATTCTGAACAAGTATAAGCTTTTTTAACTTTTACTTGTTTATGAAAAAGATAAGTTATGCAAGAGAGATAATTATAAATGTATTCATCTTCATGTTTTTCTAAATCATTAATATATTCTTTTAAAGTTTTATAGTCTTCATTCGAAAGCCCAATTTTAAATATTTTTACTTTTGTATCTTGGTTATCAATAGTATATCTTAAACTAGACTCTTTTACTAATCCTGCATAAAATGTAGAATTTTTATATTTTCTAGAAAAAGAGTATAATACTTTAAAATCTTTGTCAAATGATATACTACAATGGTTATATTCATAACCAGTAACTTTTCTTAAAAATTTACCTGTCTTTAATGGTGTTTTAGTAAGTAGCACGTATAGATTATGTTTATATTCCATTGTTATTCCTCCTTTATTTTAATATTAATCTTTTTGCATGTTCATAAACTTCTTCATGTATTTCTTCTGCAGTTTTAATTCTTTTATCAGATACACATTCTAACATTTCAAAATTATACAACTTTGCCATTTCAAGATATGTTTCTTCTGCTCGTTTATTATACTCATCATCAGATTCATTTTGATCAAGTTTTTCTATTCTTTTAGATTTTATTATTATTTGCTGCTCTAGTGGCATATGCAAAAATAATACTTTATCTGGTATAGGTAATTCAAGTAAATTGAATTCAAGTTCTTCAATCCATTTAAAGCCTTCTAATCTTTTTGCTTTGTCTTTTAGTTTAGCAATTTGGTATCCCATGTTAGAGTAAACATATCTATCTAAGATAAGAATATCATTTCTTGATTTTGATTCTAAAATCTTCTTTATGTGATATCTTCTATCCGCAGCATAATATAGTGCTGCTACTTTCCAATCTACATTAGGCGCTGTTTCTTCAAACCATCCTGAAAGTATTTCTTCTTTCCCTAAAAATGGCCCGCCTACAATTTTCCCTGTTGGGGAATTATATATTGGAAATGATATCATATCAGCTTTTATATTTTCACTTTTTAATCTTTTTTCTAACAATTTTGATTGTGTTTCTTTTCCTGAACAATCTGTTCCTTCAATAACTAATATTTTTCCCATTATACCCTCCGATTTAATTTTATCACATTAATATATATTTTGTTAAGATGTTTAATTTATTTTTACTTTATTTCTTTTTCTGTATCTAATATTTTCAACAACAAATAAATCTTCATTAATATTATTATTTAATTCTATAATATTAAGTGTATTTTCTTTAAAATTTATTAACATTTTACTTTTACCATTTACTGCTAAAAAACTAGGGGTAAATTCATAATTATTATTTTCTCTTTTTTGCTTTTTAAATAAGGACAATAATGAAATTCTTTTTTTTAATTTAATTTTACTTAGTACAAAGATATTCCAATCTTTTTTATAATGTCCTTTTATTATTTCATTATATGCATTTATTTTATTTTTATATTTTTTTAAGTCTAAAGGTTTTGAAATTTTTAGTAAAGGTAAACTTGAGGAAGTTTCTAAGTCTTTTTCTGTTAAATCAAATATTTCTATTATTTTTGAAACTATAAGATTTTTTTCTAAAAAATTTACTATTATATTTGTTTTTAAATCTAGTAAGAGTGCTAATTCTTTATCAGATAGTGATAATCTATTTTTTATTTCTTCTAATTTTTGTTTTAACATTTTTCTTTGTCTTTACCTTTCTTTATTTTTTCTATGTTTTCTAAAATTATTTTTACATTTTTCTCATTTCCGTTTGTAGAAGGAATATAATATTTTTCTTTTTTTAATTCATCTGGTAAACACGACATGTTAGTTATACTATCTGTAAAATCATGTGCATACATGTATCCTTCTCCATATCCTAAAGATGAATCTAACTTTGTTACTGCATTTCTAAGATGTAGTGGGACTTTAACATTAGCAGTTCTTTTGGCATCTTGTGCAGCCTTTGAATAACCTTTATATAATGAATTGGATTTTGGAGATACGCTTAAATAAACTACTGCTTGTGACAAATTCACATTACATTCTGGAACTCCAATATAATGAGATGCCTCATAGGCAGCAATAGCTTGAGGCAGTGCTTGTGCATTGGCAAGTCCTATGTCTTCAGACGCAAAACGTATTAACCTTCTAGCTATATATAACGGATTTTCTCCTGCTTCTAACATTCTAGCTAAATAATATAATGCTGCATCAGGATCAGAATTTCTCATAGATTTATGAAGTGCAGATATTAAATTGTAATGTTCTTCTCCATTTTTATCATATAGATATGTTTTACTCCCTAATATTTTATTTAACGAATTTACAGTTATTTTTTCTTTCTTTTGATTTTGACTAGTTATGTTTAAAATGTTTTCTAGCGTATTTAATGCAGTTCTAGCATCTCCATTAGATATTTTAGCTATTAAATTTATTGCTTCTTCTTCTATTAAAATATCTTTATACTCATCATTTATTTTTAAAGCTCTTGATAAAATACTTTTTATATTTTCCTCAGTTAAACTTTTTAATACATAAACTTTTGCGCGAGACAGTAGGGCACTGTTGACTTCAAACGACGGATTTTCAGTAGTTGCTCCTATTAGAATAATACTTCCATTTTCCACGTATGGCAAAAATGCATCTTGTTGTGCTTTATTAAATCTGTGTATTTCATCTACAAATACTATTGTTTTTCTACCATTAGATTTATTATATTTTGATATTTCAATTAAATCTTTTATTTCTTTTATGCCAGATGTTACTGCACTTAATTCTTGAAAAGATGAACTAGTTTCTTTTGCTATTATTTTAGCTAACGTTGTTTTCCCTACTCCTGGTGGACCCCAAAATATCATAGAAGAAATAGTATCTGTTTCTATCATTTTTCTTATTCCTTGATTTGCTCCAACTAATTCTTCTTGTCCAAAAAAATCTTCTAAAGTAGTTGGTCTCATTTTCTCTGCTAGTGGTTTAAAAGATATTTCTTCCTCATCAAAAATATTCATAATTAATCCTTTCTATAAATAAAGTTTTAATGTTTCTTCTATCCAATAGGAATATTTTATGTTAGGCTTTTCTAATTTTTTAAAAATCTTATATGCTTCTATCCCATCTGATGGATCGTGCCAAATATCAACAAATACATAATCATAATTTACTGCTTTTTTTGAGTATGTGTAAGCATCCTCATTAATTATTTTTATCTTATTATAGTGTTTAAACTGTGGTAATATATGTTTTTCAAATAATTCTATAACTTTTTTATCTTTCTCTATTATAGTTACAGATTCAACATTTTCTTTTAATGACACCATATATGCAAAGTATCCTAGTCCTAAACCATATGTTAATACTTTTCCAAAGCTTTCTTTAATCGGTTTACCCATTGTTTCTATTTCGTTAGGAGTAATAAGCATCCATTCACGATTGTTCTCTAATATACAAGGATATTTATAGACTTCTTTAAAAAATCCTATTGATGGTATTATTCTGCCATCTTCTTTTACTGTTAAATCATTATAAACAAATAACTCAAAAGGTTTATACTTCTTTTTCTTTAAAGACCAAACACCATTACTTATATTTTCCAAATTTATATTTTTATAATATAAATTATTTTTGTATTTTTCAATATTTAATTCATGTATCATTTCTTTAAAATATAAATCCATTATTTCTTTATTGTCATATAAATTTAAGATACTTGCTAATAATATTCTAACTGCTTCTATGGCCGTAATGCCATTTTCTGTTAATTCTTTTATCATGTTTTCACTAATATAATCTGGGGTATTATTCAGATAAGATGATAGTCTTGTTAAAATTAAATTATTATTATCTTCCATTCTTCCTCCTGTTATAAAAGTAGTTTAAGTATATCATATTAATTCTAAATATGTCAAACATTTTTTCGTCAAAAAAATAGAAAGAATTTCTTTCTATTTTTGTTTAATCTTTACTGCTGTTCCATACGCTATTACTTCTGCTGCCCCGCTCATAACCGAAGAACTACCATATTTTATATTTATAACTCCGTCTGCTCCTAGCGAAGATGCTTCATCAACCATCCTTTTTGTTGCTATTGCTCTTGCTTGATTAAGCATGTCTGTATAGTTTTTTATTTCTCCACCCACTATGGTTTTGAATCCCGAAAGTATATCTTTACCAATGTTTTTTGATTGTACTACAGTACCTTTTACTATTCCTAAACATTCTTCTATTTCATATCCTGGTATGTAATCAATATTTACTAGCTTCATCTTCTTCACCTCCTTTAATTTCTTTAACTCTTTCTATTATATTAAATATTAAGCTTATTACTGGTAATGATAGAAACAATATTATTAATAAGTATAATATCCAAGGTATGTTATCTTCTAATGTAAATTGGAAGTATGATATAAGTAATATAAATATTATAAAGGTAGACATAAAAGTTATTCCAGAAACAACCGCGCCTAATATTTTTTTACTATTTTCATCTTTTTTATTATTCATAATAAATCCCTCCTTTTTTAGCTTGTTTATGTTTTTTAGATATTTATCTATGTCTAAAGAAAATAAATCCTCATCTGCTTCTGATAATTCTTTGCACATAGTTTTTATTTTGTATAAGTTTTTTTCATATGTTTCTATTTTAGATATACGATTATTTAAACATTCTTTTAATTTAATTTTTCCATTAAATAGTTTCTTTATTTCTTCTATGCTTACATCTAATTCTCTAAGAAATTTAATTTTTTTTAAATTTTCTATATCTTCAGATGTATAAGTTCTATAATCATTATATTTATTTCTGGTTGGGCTTATTAGTCCTTCACTTTCATAATATCTTATACTTTTTTTAGATAAATTTAATAATGTTTCTACTTCATTTATTAACATACAATCACCTTCACATCGTTAATATTACAGTATTACCTAAGGGTAATGTCAATACTTTTTATTTATTATTTTAAAAACTAGCAATTTTTGTTTATGCTAGTTTTTTCTTATTAATTAATTTTATCTATTTCTGTTACTATATTTTCTTTTTTGTATGATATATTTAATGTATCTCCTGCTTTATTAAATGGTAATATATCACTTATTAATATTGATGCACGGTATTTTATGTTGTCTGTACTTTCTATATAGTAATATGTATTTCCATTTATATTAACAGCAGTAATTGTTTTTATAGTAATTGTTTTTGTAATTAATTCACTTTCGTTTATTTCAAATGTTGTGTTATTTAAGTAATTTTGTGCTGCTACATTTATTCCTTTTGAAGAATCTGTTGCTACTACTTTTTGGTAGTCTTTAACATCAACAAATGCATACATTTTAACAAGTCCAGAACTGTCTTTTAAACTTACAACATATGTTGGTTTTCCATTTAAGTTAATTAGCAATGGGAATGTAGACTTATATTTCATATCTTGTACTTGGCCTTCTGCACTAGACATTGCACTGTATTCTTCAGCTCCAGGAACTATATAATATTTAGTTTTTCCTGTTCTCATGTTTGTTAGTACAAATCCCAAGTTAGATTCATCTGATACTACACTTGTTATTCCTGTATATAAGTAGACATCATCATTCATCACTAAATAGTTATATCCATCTGTTGTATTAACTACATTTTTTTGTCCAAATATACTGTTAAAATATCCACCTTTATAAGTGCCCCAGTCATCTAATTGTTCAATTAACAATTCAGCATCGTGAACATTATCTACCCAACTAGGAACATCTTTGAGTTTGTATTTTTTTGACTCTCCTGTTATTGGATCAAGTATTATAGCACCAGTAACTTTAGCTTTTAATCCAACAGCTGTATATTTGATAGTTGGTACTATCCAATATGGATTACCTTCATTGTCTATTTCAAATGATATATTTCCAAAGTTAACTGTAGGATAAGAAAATCTTAATTTTCTGTATAAGTTTTCATTAAAGTGTGCGCTTTCAACATATTTCATTCCTTTTTCTAACTTTTGGAGTTTTGCTTCTCCTGTTACACTATCAACTATTATGTACCCTTTAACTCCTTCTTTTCTATTAGAAAACCATTTATATGTACTTGCATATTCTAATGGAGTAACTCTTACTATAGAATCATTATAATTTATTTGTTTATATTGTTCTGATACTGAGAACTGACTAACTAATTCTGACATTTGGCCCATCACACGGTCCCCTAAAACTTTACTAGAATCTTTATCAATTAAAGGAAGTCTGTTAAAGTCTACTTCTTTTATGTCTTTTAAGAAATCTCCTGTTTCATCTACTGTTATACGATTATGATAGCTTTTTGCGTTAAATACTGGTGAACAAACTAAGTTTATTAGTAATATTGCTACAAATATAATCGGTATAATTGCCCACATTACTAGTGCACCTTTTGATTTGGGTTTGATTTCTATATGCTTTGAATTAAATATTTTTTTAGTTATATTTTTTAATTCAAACATACTATTAACTACATTATAAATTATTATTATAAATGTTAAAAATATCCAAAAACCTAAATTGTTTATGTTTATTGCTGGTAAAGTAAAATAGTATATTATAAATCCTATTAAAAATGTTATTACCAAATTTCTAATTATTTTCATTTAAACCTTCTTTCTAATTATATTATACATTAATATAATGAGTTTGTTAATAGTTTAATAAATTTATTAATTTTTAAGATTTTAAGATATTATAAAAAAGGCAATAATGCCTCTTATAATTTAGGATCTATTAATATTTTGATTTTATCACTTGTTCCATTTGTAAGTTCTATGAAAGCATCTTGTGTTTGTTCTAAACTAATAGTTTCACTAACAAAATTTTTTACATCTATTAATTTATCTTTCATTAAATCCATTACTGTCTGAAATTCTTCTTTAGTATATGCAATCGCACCTTGTATAGAAATTTCTTTTAATACTGCCATTACTGTTGGTACTTCTATAGCTGAGGTCGCAACACCTACAAGTACTACTTTTCCTCCTGGTCGACATGCGATTATTGCATTAGAAACTGCTGGACTATTTCCACAACATTCTAACACTACATCAAACCCTCCATTAGATATTTCTAATGCTTCATTAATAAAATTTGGACTTTTTGCATCTAAAAATTTGTCTGCTACTTTTAGATTAACTGCATTTTCTCCTCTAGGATTATTTGTTTCTGATATTACTACTAAACTTGCTCCTTCTTTTTTGGCAAATAATGCACTTACTAATCCTATTATTCCTCCTCCTATTACTAATACTTTTTGTCCTACAGTAATGTTAGCCAAATGTACTGCATGTAATCCAACAGCTGTTGGTTCTACCATCGCTACTTCTTCATCTGTTATATTATCAGGAGCTTTAAGTACTAGACTAGGATTCACTTTAATTTTTTGTGAATATGAGCCTTGATTTGTTAATGAAAGTCCCAAAGCGTTTTCCCATGTATGTGTACAATATTGCGGATTACCAGTTAAGCATGGTCTACAAGTTCCACATGGTGAGATTGGTAATGAAGTTACTCTATCTCCTATACTTAAATCAGTTCTTGATCCTGTGTCAATTACTTTACCACAATATTCATGACCCATTACTAAACCTTTTGGTTCGCCAGAATGCCAGTTATGTATGTCAGATCCGCATATTCCTGCTTTTGTCACTTCTATTATTACATTTTTGCCATCAGGTGTTGGTTCTTCTGTTTCTACTACTCCTAATAATTTTTTATCTTTTATAACAACACTTTTCAAAGTATCACCATCCTTATGTTAATAATTATATCATTTTAATTTTTGATGTGAATAACTCTTAAATTATTGTTTACATTTTTTAACAATTCCAGCGTTAGTTTCTAAGGATTTACTAATGTATACGGACTATTTCCTGTTCCGTTACCTCCAGTTACAAGAACTGTAGACTTTAATGAGACTACTGGCCTAATGGATGAATTACCGACAATAACTATTGAGTCTAATTGCCCAATATGACCAGAAATAGCAACATAGAACATGTGTGCCACTAGGCCATCAGTGTACCATCTGAAACTACATGGAGTCATTGTTATCCAACAATAAATTCCAGTTGCACTTCCGCCATCTTTGTTTAGGTAGTAATATGCACTCGCATTATTTGTACCATATAAACCACCTGCCATTACTACTTCATCTGCTGTCATTAGTCCAAATCCATCTCTGAATTGATCTTGAGCATGACAACTTAGGGTAGGTGCATTCTTATTTATATTAAATCTTGTACCACCTGCATAATAAAAATTTTCACTTGTACTATATCTTCCACTTGTGATGTTTCTATCATTACAATATACTGCATTTGTATTTATGTATGCTTTATCTGTGCTACTTAGAGTATCATACCATGTTTTTACTTTAGAATATGCATTTGATACAGTAGAGTTTTCTCTATTCGCTGCAAGACTTCCTCCTAATGTATATTTCCATCCTACATATGCAGGATGATTAGTTCTTGTATTATATGGTGCTATTCCTATGTATCCATCTTCTCCTCCTGTTCCAGCATATAGAAGTCTTACACTTCCATCTCCATTTACTCTTATGATTCTCCATAACTTTCCAGCAAAACTTACCCAGTTATTTGGATTTCCTGTTAGATAGTATGATGTCTTTCCATCATAATCTGCTATTTCATGCATCGCGGTTGTTGTATATACTGCATTAAATGATGACCTTGCTCCTCTACTTGGATATGCAGTTTTTATTGTGTTTGCTAATGTTTTACTTTCATCAAATACGAATGTTACTGTACATGTTTTAGCTGATGTAATATTTGAGATTGTCATTGTATTTGTACTTACTGTTCCACCACAGTTGTTACTTGAATATTTATATCCTGCCTTAGGACTTAATGTTATTGTTGCATTGCTTCCATGATTTATTGTCTGACTTCCATTACTTATTGTTCCTTTATTTGTATCTGTACTCGTTACTGTAACTGCATATTGATTTATTCCATATGTTACTGTACATGTTTTAGCAGCTGTTATATTTGATATTGTCATTGTGTT
>CANSWR010000025.1 GCA_947650795.1 uncultured Bacillota bacterium
AAAGAAAATATTTAATTTTAGTAGAAAAATCTACTTGAGTATTGTATAATTTAAAAAACTGTCCAGTGATGAGATACGCTGATGAATCCTTAAAAGGGTTTATCTAAATATCCATAACAAAAATAATTAAATAGTAAAATATGTATTTAATAGAATACATAATAAAACATATAAAAATATAAATTGACTAAAATCATTTATATTTTTTATTTTACTATGTTAGAATAAATTACAAAAATAAAGACATCATAAAAAAGAAGCATTTCACATAACAATTATGGCCGAATAATGCTACATCTTTATTTTAATTTTTAATATAAAATTAAAGTCAAGAAATAGGTGATGTTTGAATGGACAAAGAAGAATTCAATAGACTTCTACAAGAAACAGATATATACAACCGTGAAGAATACAACAAAATTATATTAAAACTTAAACACAACCTATGCCAAAATATAAGGATTGCAAGAAAATTATCTCGCAAATCCCCAGAAGAAGCATCAACATTATTAGGTTTAGAACCACAATCATTAAGAAGAATAGAAGCTTTAAATGATAGAGATGATATATCACTAAGAGTATTATTATTAGCAGTAATGGTTTATAATGAAAATGCAAATTTTTACTTTAATGATTGGAAAGAAAATGAAAAACTATTAGAAAATGATTAAGTTTTTTCAATATTTTCAATAATATATATAATATTGTTAAGAAAATTCTTTTTTAAAATAAAATCTTTTAAAAAATGAACCTTTTCATATGACAATAAACACCAAAAATATTTATCACATCTTTCAACAACACCTAAGTGATAAGTATTTTTTTCTGTTTTAATCACTATAGAATCAATATCTATTAAAATATTCCAACCCTTCCTTTTATAACAGCTTATAAAAGAATTCAAATTAGTTTGTTTAAAAAATAAAGATAGTTCTTCAAGTAAAAGTTTTGAATTAAAAACAATATTCATTTTACCCCTCCCTTCCTTTTAATTATAAATAACAATTACTTATTGTTACTTTAATTCATTATAACATAAGTAAAAGTACAAAATGAACTTAATAAATCATATGTTATTTTCTCAAAATCGTTAAACATAAGTGGTACCAATATAATAATGATAAGAAAAATACCAACATAAGAAGAAAAAAATTAACAAAATCATTTATACATGTTATAATAAGGACAAGAAAAGAGGGAACATTATGAAATTGGATATTAAAGATGTACACGAAAGATATGAAGAATTATTAAACAAAGAAATAACTATAGAAGGTTGGGTTAAAAGTCACAGAAAACAAAAAGACTATGGTTTTATAGACTTTACTGATGGAACTTGTTTTAAAAGCATACAAGTAGTATACACGAGTGAATTATCAGACTTTGAAGAAATATCTAAAATAGCAATAGGAAGTAGCATATGTGTAAATGGAACATTAATCGAATCAGAAGGCGCTAATCAAGATTATGAAATAAAAGCTAACATTGTTACATTACTTGGTGGTGTAGATGATGACTATCCTTTCCAATCAAAAGGTAGACCAACAAGAGAGTTTTTAAGAGAAGTAGGACATCTTCGTCCTAGAACAAATCTTTTTAATGCAGTATTTAGAGTACGCAGTGTAGCATCATTTGCAATACATAAATATTTTAATGAAAATGGTTTTGTATATTTTCATGCTCCAATAATAACAGCTAGTGATTGTGAAGGAGCAGGAGAAATGTTTCAAGTTACAACACTAGACTTAGAAAGACTAAAAGATCAAAAAGAAGTACCATATGATAAAGATTTCTTTGGCAAAAAAGCAAGTCTAACTGTATCTGGACAATTAGAAGCTGAGACATTTGCACTTGCGTATAAAAAGACATATACTTTCGGACCAACCTTTAGAGCAGAAAACTCAAATACCAAAACACACGCTAACGAATTTTGGATGATTGAACCAGAAATGGCGTTTACTGACTTAGAGGGAGACATGGACATAATGGAAAGTATGCTTAAATATATAGTTAAATATGTTTTAGAAACATGTCCTGATGAAATGGAATTTTTTGACAAATTTGTTGAGAATGGTCTTTTAGAAAAGCTAAACAAGCTAATAAATAGTGATTTTACAAGAATCAAGCACGAAGATGTAATAACAATTCTTAAAAACGCTGATGTTAAATGGGAATTCCCTCCTGAATATGGAGAAGATATAGCAAAAGAACATGAAAAATACATTACAGAACATTTTAATGGACCAGTATTTATAACAGATTGGCCAAAAGATATAAAAGCATTTTACATGAAACAAAATCCTGATGGAAAAACAGTCGCAGCTGTTGATTTAGAAGTGCCTGGAGCAGGCGAATTAATGGGCGGATCTCAAAGAGAAGAAAGTTATGAAAAGTTAACTAACAGAATGAAAGAATTAGGCCTTCCTCTTGAAGAGATGAAATGGTATACTGATCTTAGAAGATTTGGAGGATGTGTACATTCTGGATTTGGAATGGGATTTGAAAGATTACTTATTTACATAACTGGAGTAGAAAACATAAGAGATGTAATACCTTATCCAAGAACTCCAGGAAACTGTGAATTTTAATTAAAATATTAATCTTATTCTTCTTAAAATGAGTGAAAATGCTCATTTTCTTTTGCCTTTAAAATAATATAGTGATAAAATTAACTAAAGGAGATTGATAAAACCCAAAAATTACAGTTGATTTATTTTATAAATTAGCTTCATAAAAAAAGAGTTACAACAACTAGTAATCTTCTAAATAGTAAAAATATAATTAAAATCAAAAGCGTTGAAGTTTAAATTACTTATATCAAAGAAGAAGGAGTGGTCAAAATGAAAGAAATAAATATAAGTATACAAAAAGGAGAAATTTTCTCGGAATTTCAAAATAGTAAAAATGGAAGTTGTGTTTATGGTTTTAAATTAGAAAATTCAGACACACCAATGTTAGAAGTGCGCATATATAGTAAAATACATAATGCTATTACAAGCGAAATAGGTGCGAGTAAAGACTTAAGATTAGGTAAAAGTTTAGACTTAATATTAATAGATGGTCTTATATGTGGAATTTATATAGAAAGAAATATAATTCTGGCAGATTATTATAATGGCAGATTTGATGGAATGGAATTATATTTAAAAAATAATTATGATATAACTTGCAATGAACTAATAGAATTAATTAAAGAACAAACAAATACAAGAAAACTAAAAGGAGGATATTAATTATGGGATTTTTAGGAATATGTTTAGGAAGTTTCTTTGTTTCAGCTGGAATAGATGTAATTGGAACATTAAAAGTAAATAAAGCTGCTGCAGATGAAGGATTTAAAATTAATAATTTGAAGATATTAAAAATCGCAGACAATATGAACAAAAATACATTTAATCTTGCTTTCCTTCTATTAATTATACCAATTTTAAATATTTTTCTTTCTCTAAAAAGAAATTCAGAAATTATATTAAATCCAGGAGAAAGACTAGATCAATACTATATTATGGGAGCGCTTGAAGAGATGAGTGACTACGAAAAAGAAGAATATTCTAAAAAGCCTACTGGTTTAAATGCACTTTTAGTTAAATCTTTATACGAAGTAAAATTACAAAATGCCATAAAATTTAAAGTTAATAATAGTACTGGTAAATATGAAATATATATAGACTACGATGAAAACGAAAATATTAGAATATTAAAAACAGTAGGAACAATAAGTAGCCTTGATAAAAAAGAACAAATGAAAAAAATACTTGAAGCTTTAGAAAGCATTTCAACGACATCTGTAGAAAATATAAAAGTTCAAGTAGGAGAAGAAAACCTTTGTGAAGAAAATGAAAGACAAAGAATTATAGAATTATTAAAAGCTAAAAAACAAGAATTAATTACACAAGAAGAAGCATTGGATGAAGAAACTACATCAGAAAACAAATTAACTAAGAACCAAAAAAGACGTAAATAAGCGTTTTTTTCTTTTAAAACATAAATAAAAAACAAAAAATAAAAATTAGCACTCATATCTTGACAATGCTAAAGCATAATATTATAATGTATATAGCACTTGATATAGCACTTGAGAAATTGGAGTGCTAAAAGGAGGTATATTATGCTAGGACAAAGACAGAAAGATATATTAAAAGCAATAATTGAAGAATACATAAAAACAGCAAGACCAGTAAGTTCTAAAAGTTTATGTAAAAAATTTAAAGTATCAAGCGCAACAATAAGAAATGATATGTTAGATCTTGAAAACTTAGGTTACCTAGAAAAACAACATATCTCCTCAGGAAGAATTCCTTCAGAAGTAGGATACCGTTATTATGTAGATAATCTTATGGAACCAAAAAAAATTAGTGGAGAAGACATGTTAAAACTTCAAACAATATTCACTAATAACAACTTAGACTTAAATAGTGCCATAGAAAAAAGTCTTGAAATAATAAGTGATATTACTAATTATACATCAGTAATATTAGGTAGTGCTTCAAAAGATAACTTGTTACAAAAAGTAGAAGTTATACCAATTTCTAATAATACTCTTGTAGCAATTGTCATTACAGACAAAGGCCATGTGGAGAACAAACAAGTTACACTTCCTAATACAGTAGATATTAAAGAAGTACAGAAAACAAGTGAGCTTCTAAATAAAATGTTATTTGGAACGCCACTAAATGATGTACCATCTAGACTTGAATTTGAAATAAAGCCTATAATAGGAAATTATGTAAAAAATTATGAAGTTTTATATAACGCATTCTATGAAGCTTTAAGTAACTTTCAAGGAGAAAAAGATGTACACTGGGGCGGGAAAGCCAATATATTAAAACAACCCGAATTTAGTACAGTTGATGATGTTAAAAATATCATAAGTAAATTTGAAAGCAAAGAGATTGTGAATAAAATTGAAGAAACTGACGATGAGATTAAAGTATATATTGGAACAGAAAGTGCTCTTGATGACAATGTAACTGTAATTAAAACTAAATATAATACTGGACAAAATGAAGGAACATTAGCCATAATCGGACCTAAAAGAATGGACTATGAAAGAGTTCTAACAATGTTAGAATACATTAAGGGCGAGATAGAAAAGAAAGGTGATTAGTTTTGGCAAAAGAAAAAGATAAAGTAAAAATGGAAAATAATAAAGAAATAGAAAAAACACAAGAAACTACTAATACAGAAGAAGGCAAACTAAACGAATTAGAAACAGCTAACCAAATCTTATTAGATAAAAATATTCGTTTACAAGCAGAATTTGCTAACTATAAAACAAGAACAGAACAAGAAAAAGTGATAATGTTTAAATATGAAGGCGAATCTTTAGTAAAACAAATTCTTGAAGTAATAGATGATTTTGAACGTGCAATTAATATGGATGATAGAGACTTATCTGACGAAGTAAGCAACTTTCTAAAAGGATTTAAAATGGTATATACTAGACTACTAGGAATACTTGGAGACATGGGAGTTAAAGAAGTTGATGTCAGTGGAAAAGAATTTGATCCTAACTATGCAGAAGCAATACTTACAGATCATGATGAAACAAAACCAGAAAATGTTGTAGTAGAAGTTCTAAAAAAAGGATATATTTATAAAGATAAATTAATAAGACCAGCGATGGTTAAAGTAAACAAATAAAGGAGAGGATAAATATGAGTAAAATAATAGGAATAGATTTAGGAACAACAAACAGTTGTGTATCAGTATTAGAAGGTGGAACAGCTACTGTAATACCTAACGCTGAAGGAGGAAGAACAACTCCATCAGTAGTATCATTTAAAGACGGAGAAGTACGTGTTGGAGACGTTGCTAAACGTGAAGCACTTACAAGTACTAACGTTATAAGTTCAATAAAAAGATTGATGGGAACAAAAGAAAAAGTATCAGCAGAAGGAAAAGATTATACTCCAGAAGAAATAAGTGCAAAAATACTAATGAATTTGAAAGCAAGTGCAGAAGCTTACTTGGGAACAGAAGTAAAGAAAGCAGTTATCACAGTGCCAGCATACTTTAACGATTCACAACGTCAAGCAACAAAAAATGCCGGAAAAATTGCAGGACTTGAAGTTGAAAGAATTATAAATGAACCAACAGCAGCAGCACTAGCATATGGATTAGATAAACAAGACAAGAGTCAAACAATATTAGTATACGATTTAGGTGGAGGAACATTTGACGTATCAATACTTGAATTAGGTGATGGTGTATTTGAAGTTAAAGCGACTACTGGTAATAATAAACTAGGTGGAGATGACTTTGATAATGTTGTTATGGACTACTTAGTAGCAGAATTTAAAAAAGAAAACGGAATAGATTTATCTAAAGATAAACTAGCTATTCAAAGACTTAAAGACGCTGCTGAAAAAGCTAAAAAAGATTTATCTGGTGTTGTTACAACTACAATTAGCTTACCATTCATAACACAAGGAGAAAATGGACCACTTCATTTAGACATGAGTTTAACAAGAGCTAAATTTGAAGATTTAATTAGAGACTTAGTAGAAAGTACAAGAAATGAAGTAAGAAATGCACTTAAAGACGCAAAATTAAAATCAAGTGACATAGACAAAGTAATTCTTGTAGGTGGTTCATCAAGAATACCTATGGTACAAGAACTAGTTAAAGAAGAATTAGGAAAAGAACCAAGTAAAGAAGTAAATCCAGATGAAGTAGTTGCTATGGGAGCTGCTATTCAAGGTGGAGTACTTACTGGAGAAGTTGAAGACTTAGTATTATTAGATGTAACACCGCTTAGTTTAGGACTTGAAACAATGGGAAATGTTATGACTATATTAATACCAAGAAACACTACAATTCCAACTACTAAAAGTCAAGTATTTAGTACAGCAGCAGATAATCAACCAGCTGTAGATATTCATATATTACAAGGTGAAAGACCTATGGCGTCAGACAACAAAACATTAGGAAGATTCCAATTATCTAACATACCACCAGCACCAAGAGGAGTACCACAAATCGAAGTGACATTTGATATAGACGCAAATGGAATAGTTAATGTAAAAGCAAAAGATTTAGGAACAAATAAAGAACAAAAGATAACAATAACATCTAGTACAAATCTAACTGACGACGAAATAGACAAAATGATGAAAGAAGCAGAAGCAAATAAAGAATCAGATGCTAAACGTAAAGAAGAAGCAGAAGTTAGAAATGAAACTGAACAGTTAATATTCACTTCTGAAAAAGCTATAAAAGATTTAGGAGATAAAGTTAAAGAAGATGAAAAGAAAGAAATAGAATCACTTGTAGAAGATGCAAAAAAAGCACTTGAAGGTGATGATATAGATTCTATAAAATCTGCAAAAGAAAAATTATCAGAAAAAGCTATGGCTTTAAGTGCAAGAGTATATGAAGAAGCAGCTAAAGCTAACTCACAAACAGAAAATTCTGAAAACTCTGATGGAGTAAAAGAAGCAGAATATGAAGAAAAATAACTAAAGTCAAAGGGGCTTTATAAATAAAAGGCCTCTTAATTTTGTTAGGAGGAACTAATGAACAAAAGAGATTACTACGAAATATTAGGCGTTGATAAAAACGCAAGTGAAGCAGAAATAAAAAGTGCTTTTAGGAAACTAGCAAAGAAATACCATCCAGATGTATGCAAAGAAGCAGACGGTGCAGAAAAATTTAAAGAAGCACAAGAAGCGTATGCAGTATTAAGCGATTCGAATGAACGTGCAAAATATGATAAATATGGCCATGCAGCATTTAGTCAAGGTGGAGCTAGTAATGCAGGTGGGTATGACTTTAGTGGTTTTGACTTCTCTAGTATATTTGACGAAATATTTGGAGGAGGAGACTTTGGAGGATTTGGCTTTGGAAACGGTTTTGGTAGCTTTGGTGGTAGTAAAAGAAGCGGTAGCAAACGCGGCAGTGATTTAGTTTATAATATGAAAATAGACTTTGAAGATGCGGCATACGGAGCGACTAAAGATGTTACAATAGATGTCATAGACAAATGTGAAGATTGTAATGGAGAAGGTGGATTTGATAAAACTACATGTAGTGAATGTGGTGGAACTGGAATAGTAACTGAACAAGTTAGATCTATTATAGGCACAATAATGACAAAAACCACATGTCGTTCATGTAATGGAATAGGCCACACATTCAAAAAAACTTGCTCATCTTGCCGTGGAAAAGGTAAAATAAAACAGAGAAAAACATTTAAAGTAGAAGTACCAAAAGGAATTAACACAGGCGAACAAATAAGAATGACAGGTAAAGGTGAAGCTGGTATAGGAAATGCTCCTAATGGAGATTTATATATTGAGTTTGAAGTAAAAAATCATAAATTATTTAAAAGAGAAAATGATGATTTATACTTAGACTTACCTGTAACTTTAACTGATTTAGTTTTAGGTTCTGTTAAAACTGTAAACACATTAGAAAGCTCTATAGATTTGAAAATTTCAGCAGGATCTCAACCAGGAGAAACCTTAAGAGTAAGAGGAAAAGGAATGCCAAATGTGCATAATGGTAGACCAGGAGACTTATATATTACTCTAAACTTAATACTTCCAACAAAACTAAATAGAACTCAAAAGGAATTATTTAATGAATTATCAAAAACAGAATTAGATGATAATGAAGCATTTAGACGTTTTGAAAAATTAAACAAAGAAATATAATTATCTAAAGTATGACTATAAATGTTATACTTTTTTATTATAATATCATTTACTTTCCCTATGCCAAAAGTAAGTAAAAATAATAATAAAAAATTCATTAAAAAAATTATTTTATCTTTTATTTGACAATTTAGTTAATCTAGTATATTATATTGTCTCGATAAATTAAGTGATTATTGGTAACTTTGTCAAGTTTATATTGATTTTCACTAATTTATGTTGTAATATATTGATAGAGAATAACGGATTAATCAGTCTCCTTATTTTCTAAACTTTAATAATATTATGATATTTAGTTCATAATATTAAATGGACATAAAAAGAGACACATTTGCTGCTTAGTTAGATGTTCTCAGTCCAAAATACTATTGTTGTGAGCACCTATACAAAATGATAGGTGCTTTTTGGTTGTACTATAACCTAATCCCCTAAGTTGATAAAGTGTTAGTCGTCTAGCAACTTGATTAACAAGGCTAGAATAACTATTGTAGCAACTAAGTACTCCACTTATTATCTCCTTCATAAGGACCACCTCCTTCCATCAATATTATTACATACCTTTTGGACTGAGGTAAAAACACCTAACTACAAATGTATCTCTAAAAATAATTACACAATATGATTTTTAAAAGCACAATAATTTTTAACTCAACAAAATTAGGAAACTAAATGCAAATGAATTCAAAAATAAACCTATTAATAAAAATCAAATTACTGGAAATAATAAATGTAAATATAGTTGTTATTTAAAAAAATAATTGTTATAATCATAACTAGAGTAGGAAGTGAACTTTATGAACAATATCTTTATTTTATGTCTTATGGTGTTTTGTGCCAGAATTATAGATACATCACTAGCAACTGTTAGAACTGTTATGGTTGTTAGAGACAAAGTTTTATATGCTGTTATGATTGCATTCTTTGAAGTGTTTGTTTGGTTTTTAATTGTTAGAGAAGCTCTTAATTCGGTGGAAAATGCATTTTTAATTGCTATTGCTTATTCAGCAGGATACGCAACAGGTGTATTTGTTGGAATGAAGATAACAGATCATTTTATTACTACTAATGTTTCAGTAAATATAGTAGTAAATCAAAAAAAGGATATAATAAATGCACTAATAGATAACAACTTTGCAGTAAGCGTAAGTAAAGTTAAAGGAAAAGATTTAATAAGTAATAAATATATGATATTTGTAGCGACAACTAATAAAAGACTATCACTATTAAGAAAAATAGTTACTGAAATAGATGATCACGCATTTATAGTAGTAAGTGAAAATAAACAGGTAGTTGGCGGATACAAGTAAATAAAATGTAAAATTTGTATATACAAAAAGTACTAAAAGTAATGAAATTATCAAAAGCGAATAAAAATAAAAGCGTTTTTGATTTTTTTGTCGTATAAAGTAAGTAGGAGGATTAATTTGTTATGGCTAGAATAGATGATGAAACAATCCGTAAAATTAGAGAATCTAATGATATAGTAGACGTAATAGGCGAATATTTACCACTTACAAGAAAAGGGAAAAACTATTTTGCAGTATGTCCATTTCATAATGACCACAGTCCTTCCATGAGCATTAGTCAAGAAAAACAAATATTTAGATGTTTTGTTTGTGGAGCTACAGGGAATGTAATAACATTTGTAAAAGACTTTGAAAAAATTTCCTTTGTAGAAGCATTAGATATGTTGTCTAACCGTGCAGGACTTGCGGTAAATATTAAAAAAAATACGCTAGAAAATAGTATCTATAAAGTAGAATATGATATATTTAAACTAGCTACAACATTTTATAAAAACAATATAAATACTACAAGTGGATTAAAAGCTAGAGAATATTTAGACAAAAGAAATATAACAAAAGAAATACAGGAATACTTTGATATTGGTCTTAGCTTATCAGGTGGACTTGCTTTAAGCTTATCCAAAAAATATGATAAAAAGAAAATAATAGATTTAGGTTTAGCAAGAGAAGATTTAAAAGACACTTATATTAATAGAATAATGTTTACTATAAAAGATAACCATGGAAATCCAGTAGGCTTTAGTGGAAGAATATACACAGAAAACACGAATGAACCAAAATATATTAATTCTAAAGAGACAGAAATATTTAAAAAAGGAAAAATTCTCTATAATTTTTACCGAGCAAAAGATATAATAAGGAAAAAGCATGAAATAATAATAAGTGAAGGATTTATGGAAGTAATAAGACTACATACTATAGGAATAGATAATGTAGTTGCTTTAATGGGGACAAGTTTTACACGTGAACATCTTGAAATAATAAAAAACACAAAAGCGCAAGTTGTATTAAACCTTGATCAAGATGAAGCAGGAGTAATAGCAACAATTAATATAGGTAGAATGCTAATGGAAGAAGGCATAAACTCGGCCGTTATAATATTTAAAGGTGCTAAAGATGCAGACGAACTTATTGTAAAATCAGGTAGTGAAGCATTTTTAAAAGCTTACCAAAATAAAGTAAACTTCATAGATTTTGAATTAGATTATTTAAAAAGTGGAAAAGATTTATCTAAAGCAGAAGACATAACAAAATATATAAATGAAGCATTAGAAATAGTAAATAATATAGAAGATGATATATTAAGAGAACTTAAAATAAAATCAATAAGCAAGCAATTTGAAATAAGTGAAGAATTAATAAGAAGTAAAATAAAAAAAGTGGAAGTAAAATCTCCATCAAAAGAATCTTCGCCTCCAGCGCCCACAAAAATCAAATTAAATAAATATGATAAAAGTGAAATAAGAATATTATATTTAATGTTAAATAACCCAAACATAATAACATATTATGAAAATAATTTAGGATATCTAAATAACGAAAACAGAAGAATGTTAGCAAATTCAATAATTTCTTACAAAGAAAAGTACAAAACATTTGACTATGCGGACTTTATCTGTTACACTAATGAACGACCTGAATTAGAAAATGTATTAAAAGAAGTCTCGTCCTTTGAACATCAAGACGAATATACAGACGAAGAAATAGAAGATTATGTAAAAGCAATAAAGCAACAGAGAGTAAAAAGACAAATTAATACATTAACAGAAAAAATGAAAAACACTATAGACATTGAAGAAAAAAAGAAACTAGCAGATAGGATAAAAAATATGAAAGAGGAAGTGCTAAAATGGTAAATAATATAAAAACATTTGAAGAAATATTAAAAGAATTAATCGAAGAAGGGAAAAGAAATGGTTTTCTAACTTATGAGCAAATAGCAAAAAAAACTAATAATTTAGAATTGGACAGTAACAATTTAGACGAACTTTATAATGCACTTAGTGACAATCAAATAGAAGTAAGAAGTGAAGACGAGGATGACACCGATGATGGACTTTTAACTGAAGACTTAACGTTAAAATTAGAAGTAATAAATGAATCTAAAGACATGAGTGTCTCAGATAATGTAAGAATGTACTTAAAAGACATAGGTAAAATAAGCTTACTAAGTTTAGAAGAAGAACAAGAAATATCTAAAAAAATTGCGGCTGGAGATGAAGACTCAAAAAGAATACTAGCAGAATCTAACCTTCGTCTAGTTGTCAGTATAGCAAAAAGATATGTAGGCCGTGGATTACTATTTCTAGATTTAATCCAAGAAGGAAATATTGGTCTAATGAAAGCTGTAGAAAAATTCGATTATGATAAAGGTTACAAATTTAGTACATACGCAACATGGTGGATAAGACAAGCAATAACTCGTGCTTTAGCTGATCAAGCTAGAACTATACGTGTTCCTGTTCATATGGTAGAAACAATAAATAAAATGGCTAGAATAGAAAGACAAATGGCTTTAGACTTAAATCGTGAACCTACTGATGAAGAATTAGCAAAGAAAATGAACTTATCTATAGATAAAGTAACAGAAATAAGAAAAATTAGTCAAGACCCAGTAAGCTTAGAAACGCCAATTGGAGAAGAAGATGACTCACATTTAGGGGACTTTCTAGCAGACGAAAGAACAATGTCTCCAGAAGAATACACAACATATGAAATGTTAAAAGATGAGCTAAAAAAAGTATTATCTACACTAACAAAAAGAGAAGAAGAAGTTTTAGCACTACGTTTTGGTTTATATGATGGACAATGCCATACATTAGAAGAAGTTGGAAAGAAATTTGGAGTAACAAGAGAAAGAATAAGACAAATAGAAGCAAAAGCATTAAGAAAACTTCGTCATCCATCACGTGCTAAAAAGTTAAAGGACTTTCTAATTGACTAAACGAATAGAAAAAATATCATTATATATAAACGATGATGAAAAAGTATTAGATGTAGGCTGTGACAGCGCATTACTTAGCATAAATCTAGCTAAAAGAGGAATTTATTCTATAGCAAGTGATTTAAGATCAAACATTATAGAAAATGCTGAAAAGAATATAAAAGAAAATTTAAAAAAATATATATCATTTAGAGTAGGAAGCGGAATAACACTAAAAGAAGAAGAAAATGATTTTACACTTGTAATGGCAGGAATGGGTTCTTATCTTATGATAGACATTCTAAGAAGTACAAATAAAAAATTCAAAAAAATAATAACAATTTCAAACAATAACCATGACATGCTAAGAAGAGAATTTTTATCACTCGGATATATAGTAGACAAAGAAGAAATAATCAAAGAGAGAAATAAATATTATAATTTAATAATATTTAAAGAAGGATACAAAAAATATAAAGACGAAGAATTAATTATTGGAATAAATCATATAAATCAAGAATTACTGAGCGAAAAAAACATCATATTAATAAATAAATATAAACAAATATTAAAAAAACTCAAAGATGTTGATAGAATAAAAGAACTAGAAAGAACAATCCAAATATTAGAAAGTTCAATCTAGTTTTTTCATTGAAAAAATGTAAGAGTATCTAAATTTAATTTGCCTCTATCATGATTATTTATAGTTCTTTTATTATTAATAACAGGTCTAACAAAAGCTTTTTGTTCCTTTACTGCACTTTCTTTAGCAGCATCTTTTATACTTTTCCCAGCATTAAACACATCCTTAACATTTTTAACTATTGGACTAACTTGTTTATATATTGGAATTGTTTTATTAACTACGTTGAGTGTATCATTAATACCACCAACGATTTTACTTAAATTAAACCCTTTAAAAATACTTGAACCATTTAATGCCATATAATTCACCTATAATAATATATTCTAAAAATAGGAAAAATTTACTATTTATTTTCCAAAAAGACTATTGTAAAATAAAGAAGGTGAAGTAAAATGAAAAAATTTATAAACGAATTTAAAGATTTCATATCAAGAGGAAATGTTCTTGACATGGCGGTAGGTGTAATAATAGGAGGAGCATTTGGAAAAATAGTTACAAGTTTAGTAAATGACATAATCATGCCTCTTGTAGGAATTATCATAGGTGGACATGATTTTAGTGGACTTGTACTAAAAATAAATGATGCAAAAATAACATATGGTATATTCATTCAAAATGTTGTAGACTTTCTTATAGTAGCATTTTGTATATTCGTATTTATAAAAGGTATAAATAAATTTAAAAGAAAAACAAAAGAAGAACCAAAAGTTGAACAAGAAGAAATTAAAAAAAGCGATGAAGTTCTTTTATTAGAAGAAATAAGAGATTTACTAAAAAAAGAATCTAAAACTAAAACTGACATAAAAAAGAATCCAGTAAAAAATAAAAAAAGAAATAAAGAGTAAACATAATCTAAAGAAAATGATCTTTGCACTTGCTTAAACAATAACAGATTTCAAAAAAATTATTAAAAGGTTTACAATTAAAATTTTATAGACACACATTTGTAAAATTATGCTTTAATTATATATCTAATTATGTTATACTATATTATAGTAAAGAATAAGAGGAGGTATATTTTGTGAAAAAAGTAACAAAATTTTTAAGTAATGTCGGAAATGCAGTGTCCTCTCTTATAATAAAATTCTTTTCAATATTAGTTAATAGTATATTAGGATTATTAAAAGAAATATATAAGACATTCAGTTACGCAGCAGTAGGATTATTTAAAACTTTTGATTTTATATTTACAAAATTAATTACAGTTTTTAGTTATTTAATATATGGAATAATATTTATACTTAAATGGATAGGCAAGATAACTATATGGATTGGAACATTCATGTATAAATATATCTTAAGCACTATAGGAAGAGAAATATATGCTTTAGGATATGCTATTGGAAAAGGAGCATTTTGGAGTGGCAAGAAAATATTCTATGAATTTCCACTATTTATAATAAATTCATTTAGTGATTTCTTTGATTACTTATCAAGAAAATTTAAAACTACTAAAGAAAGAATAGTATACTTTTTTAAAAACACACCTAAAAAAATTAAAAATTATTTTGTAAATAAATGGAACAACTTAGCAATAGTAAAACATTACAAAAACAAAAAAGAAAGAGAATTAGAAGTATTATTAATAGATAAATTTGGTAAAGATGCTGAACGTTCAGAAAAGAAACAAACTTTCCAATACTTAGCTAGAAATGGTGAAGGAAAACTAATAAAAGGATACTTTGCTGCATTATCAAAACTAGATACTCACTCATACTTATTAGATGCAGGATATGAAGTTTATGAAATTAAGACTAATTGGTGGATTAATTTTACACACAGTGAATCAGCTTATTTAGACAAACAAATGAAAAATAAAGATCTTATCTTCTGGTTAGCGCAACTATCTACTTATCTAAAAAGCGGTATACCTTTAACAGATGCAGTAAAAATATTAGCAGAACAAGATAAAAGAAAAAAATATAGAAAAGTATATGACTCAGTAGTATATGAACTATCAGTAGGTGAAGCATTTAGTGAAGCTTTAAAAAAACAGGGAAACGTATTTCCACCATTACTAATAAATATGGTAAAAGCTTCAGAATTAATAGGAGACCTTGAAAGTACATTAGATGATATGAGTGCTTACTATGAAGAAAAAGAAGTGACAAGAAAACAGATGATAAGTGCATTAACTTATCCATCAATAATATTAATACTTGCAGTTGTAGTAGTATCATTTATGTTAATGTATATAGTACCTCAATTTGCAGACATATATTCAGGCTTAGGCTCTGAAATAGGTGGAGTGACTTTGTGGTTATTAAATCTGTCATCATTCATGAAAAACAATGCAACTATAATGTTACTAATATTAATAGTATTCTTACTTCTATATAGATACTTATTCAAAAAAGTAAAAGCATTTAGAACATTTATGCAATATATTTATATGCACATACCAGTATTAGGTAATCTAATAATATATAATGAAATGAATTTATTTGCAAAAACCTTTGCTGTTTTAAATAAAAATAATATCTTACTAACAGATAGTATAGACATATTAAGTAAAATAACAGAAAACGAATTTTATAAAATGATTATGTATGATACAATATCTAACTTACTAAGAGGAGAAAAAATCAGTTTATCATTTAAAAACAACTGGGCCGTTCCAACACTTGCATATTACATGATTACAACAGGGGAATCTACAGGCGAATTATCTACAATGCTAGAGAAAGTAAGTGAATATTATCAAAGAGAACAACGCTCACTTGCAAATACATTAAAAACATTGATAGAACCTATATTAATGGTATTCCTAGCAGTAGTAGTAGGAGGAATCATGATAGCTGTACTTGTACCAATGTATGATGTAAGTAACGAAGTATTGAATCCAAGTGGATCACATAATACTACAGTAACATTTGACTAAGGGGGTCATAAAATGGAAGTATTTATTTGTATAATGGTATTCCTATTTGGAATATGTTTAGGAAGTTTCTATTCTTGTATAGGTTATAGAATACCAAATAAAATTAGTACTGTAAGACCAGGAAGCTTCTGCCCGCATTGTAAAGAACCACTTAAGTGGTATATGAACATACCACTTTTTTCCTTTATATTTTTAAAAGGTAAATGTGCATTTTGTAAAGAGAAGATAAGCAAAATGTATTTTATAATAGAACTTTTAGGTGGAATTCTTTTCTTATCATCTTACCTATACTTTGGATTAACAAAAGAATTCTTTATAACAATAACCTTAATAAGTATGTTATTAGTAACTATAGTAACAGACTTTAAATACTATTATATAAGTGACCGAGTTATTATAATTGGTTCTATTTTAATACTAGGTATATATTTATACTATTTAGGATTTAAAGAAACACTGTTTTTCATAGCAAGTGCCATAATAATGTTTTTACTAATGTGGGTAATCAAAATACTAGGAGATAAAATATTTAAAAAAGAAAGCTTAGGTGGAGGAGACATTAAACTCATGTTTCCAATTGGACTTACATTAGGATTAATAAATGCAGTTACTAGTCTATTAATATCTTCATCACTAGCTTTAATATTAAGCTTAATAATGCTCAAAAAAAATGAAGAAAATATAGTTCCTTTCGGGCCATTTCTACTCATTGGAACTATAAGTATGCTTATCTTATCATATAATGGAATAAGCTTACTATAAGGAGTAAAAAATGAAAGAAAAGAATAGTAAAACACTAATAATATTAGGAATAATAGTAGGCATAATTTTAGTATCATTACTAACTTTTATATTTTATAATCATTATAAAAAAGATTCAATAAAAATATTTGAAACAACAATAAATAACCTATACACTAAGCTTGATAGCAGTTTAGAAAAAGCTCAAAATTCAAAAGAAAAAGATAATAATTTATTAGAATCTACTATGAAAATAAGTGCAAACTTTAAAATAAATAGTAACATAGATGACTTTATGAAATATAATAATCAAGAATATAATTTAACTACTTATCTTAACATGAAAGATAATAAGTCTTACTTAGAATTAAACGCAAAAAACAAAGAAGAATATATAATAAATTGTATTCTTTATTACCTTAATGGTAATAGTTATTTTAAAAGTGATGAATTAATAGACAAAGTTTTATTATTAAGTGAAGCTGATAATAATACTCCTCTTGGAGATGACTCAGAAGAAACAACTATAAATTATGAAGAAGTAAGATTAATATTAAGAAAATTAAAAGAAATTATGATAAACTCTCTTGATGAAAAATACTTTAAAATTATTAATCAAAAAATAATAGTAAACAATAAAGAATATAAAACTGAAAAACATATCTATACATTAGATGATAAAAATATAGAAAGAACTTTAAAATTTATAATAAATAGCATATTAAAAGATAAAAAATTACTTACATCATTATCAAATGTTACTTCATTGGAAGAAGATATGCTAATAGATTTACTAAATAGTTATTTAGATAAAATAAATCAAAATGATTTAGAATTTGAAAAACAAAGTATTTCGCTTTACTTATATAAAGGAAATGTGATTTCTGTAGAAATAGAAGAACTAAATTTAGTAATAAAATATGATAGTATAGATGACTATTTTAATTTATCAATAACTTCATCTGAAACTGAAATAAAAATTGATAAATCAGAAGAAGATATAAAGTTTTTTATGAAAGAAAATGGAGTTGAAATATTTAAAGGCAACATTATTTCTAAAGAAGATTATTTTAAAATAAATATAACTATGAGTGAAGAAGGAATACCTATAACTTTATATTTTGAAATAAATCATATTGACAAAGATACAACAACAAATTCATTTGATATATCTCTTGGAATTAATATGAATGTATTAGGTAATAAATTTAATGTATCACTAGATGGTAATTATAAAACAGAAACAGTTGACGAAATGCCAGAATTAGATATATCTAATGCTATTACAAGTTTTGATATAACAGAAGAAGAAAAAGAAAACATAATAATTAAACTAAATGACATATTAAATAAATTAGGATTTAATCAAACAAACGAAGGGACAATATAGTCCTTTTTCTTTTTAAAATAAAAAAGTATAAAAATAACAAATACTTTTCATAATAAAAATAGGTAATAAATTACAAATAATATCAACTTTTAATTATACTTTTAGATTTATTATCCCATTCTACAATACTTTTTGCATGAGGCTTAGTTTCATCAGTTAAACAAATTATGTAGTCTAAACTAGTCTTATAATAATCAGCAAAGTTTTTCATTAATTGTATATTTATTCTTATACTAGCATTCTCATATTTAATATAAGATTTTAGAGACAAATTTAAGTCATTAGCTAATTGTTTTTGAGTTTTTCTTATACTTAATCTTAAAGCTTTAAGATTATTATAATTACCATAATATTTAGTTTCCACTCTTTTATAAGGAAGTCTATTATCAGTTCTATAAAAGATATAATCTAAACTAGTATTATAAAACTCAGAAAGTACTCTTAAAAAGTCATTAGATATATTATATAATTCAGTTTCATATTGAGAATATGCGACTTGAGAAATATTTAATAATTTAGCTATTGCAGTTTGATTTAAGTCTTTTTCTTCTCTAAGATCTTTTAAACGATTCATTGAAATCACCAAATATATTATATATACCCATAAACCTTATATTGAAATTTAAAAGTTATTAGGGTATAATAAGATTGTTAATGTAAGGGTAGTAGGAAAGGAGCGAAATGAAAAAGAAATTATTAATGTTTGTAGGAACATTATGTCTACTCTTAACTGTA
>CANSWR010000026.1 GCA_947650795.1 uncultured Bacillota bacterium
GTGTAATTTTCAATCTAACTAACTAGATCTACTTCTTACACTTTTATAGTACCAACACTTTCTAATCTTTCTCATTATTTTTCATTTTTCTAATATTACTTAATAACGCCTCTTTGTAATAACCAAACTTATTTTGTATCATATTATTATCTTCATCTCGAAACTTTCTATCAATTACTCTTGAAATTATATAATGGCTTATGATGGCAATATCTTTAAAATCATTGTCTTCCAAAACCTCTTCAAATAAATTATCATAATAAACCTTTTCTACATCAAACGGGTCTAAATAACCTCTTTTTACTAAGTCATTTGTCAATTCACTATAATCATTATCATAAACAAATTTAGATTTTTGTGAATCATTTATGGTTTTATCTATTTTATCTGTTTTATCTATTTGTTCTTTAGTATTTATTTTATTAGTATTTATTTGTACTCGATTTCCCACCTCTGGATTATCTTTACTTTTTTCTAACTCAATTGGTAACTCGTAAATTAAATAATTATATTCAAAATATCCCTTTTCACCTCTTACTTTTTCTATAACTAAATAACCGTTATTCTTTAATTCTCTTAATGTAGATTTAATAGATGATTCCTGTTCCTTACATACTGCTATTAAACCACTTAGAGAATAATCCCAATTCTCTGGAAGGCTTAACATAAAAGACAATAAACCTTTAGCTTTAAGACTTAAATTTTTATCACGCAAGTGATAATTAGACATTATAGTATAATTCTTATTTTTTTCAATTTTAAAGACCATTGTTTATCACCCTTTCTTTTACAAAGAAAAAAACATATTTCTATGTTCTTTCCTAAACTTTTAGATTATCTATATCAATATTTTGAACTTCTTGTTTATTTAAAGCATTATAATTTTTTATCGCTTCTATTATGTATTGCTCTATATACCTTTTATCTCTTTTTAATAATTCATAAGGTAAAACTGACTCTATCTTTTCTTTATTAAAAGATATTTGTTCATTTTGATTACCTTTCTTTTGAAGTAATATTTCTTCTAATGTGTTATAGTTTAAAAGCATTTTTTTACTTAATGCCCTTATTTTAATAGTCTGAGCATGGCTTGGTGTCAAGTCTTCATAAATAATTGATGCGTAAACTAGATTTTGTTCATCTTTAGTTAAATAAGAAAGTTCTACAGTAGGTTTTAATCCCATAGTTAAAAATGTTCTTTTATCATATTTAACTGTATTATCAACCAACTCTAATAATTCTGGAATTAAATATGTTAGTCTAATGTATTTTCTAACTTGTTCCCTAGATTCTCCATTTTGTTCTCCAATTATTTCATCAGTTCTCTTCTTTGACAACTTAGTTGTCGAAGTTTCATTCTTCTTACCTTGATGCTTCATGGCATCCATTTTCATTTTATATGCAAATGCCTTTTCGGATGGTAAAATTTTTTCTCTATATATATTGGAATCAACCATATAAATAGTTGCTTTATCATCATTTAGTTCTTTAACATATACTTCTACTTCCTTTATTCCATTTAATTCTAACGCTTCTTTTCTTCTATGTCCTGAAATCATTTCATAACGACCATTTTCTTTTTTTCTTACTATTAAAGGATTTAACAAACCATTTTCTTTTATACTCTTAGCAAGTTCTTTTAATGATTCATCATGATTTACTAAAAAGGGATGATTTTTAAAAGAGTCTATATCTTCAATTCTTATTTTTATTAATTTATCCATGGCAATTCACATCTCCAGTTAATTCATATTTGAACTTCCATTCAATATAGCTTTCATAAGATATTTCTCTTTTGCCTCTTTTTTTTCGCATTATATCCCATTCTTTAAAAAAATTCTTTAATATCACAATATTGTTATCATTTATATTAGGTACACAAAATAAATCTATATTATAATTTGGAATTAATTCTTCTAACCACATAAGAGTATAAATTATATCTATCGGTTCTTTATATTCATACTTCTTAATTGAATTAATATTAACATTTAATATTTGAGCTATTTCTAATGTCCTGTCATCTTTTGGATTTCTATCCCCTTCTCATATCTAGTTATTGTTCTTCTTTTACATTCTCCAGTTAATCCTAATTTATCTGATACATCGTCTTGTTTCATTAATCTAAACTGTCTTACAAAGGCAATTCTTGATCCTTGTGATAAGTCTTTTAATTTTGGCTTTGTGTACATTACTCGCATTTATTTTACCTCCAATTCTTTGTCGCAATATACTTCTTTTTCATACAAAAAAGACTAAGATGTGTGATTAATTCAACATTTCTTAATCTTTTTATATATAAATATCAACAAAGATTGGTTCTTTTAATATAACTTTATTACATTCAGGTATTTTATCTGCATACCTTAATATATCATCTTTTGTAATGATTATGCGGGTTAAGAACCCATCTATGTCTGTTTTTAGTTTTGCCCCCCAGATTTGATAGCGGCTTGTGCTGCTGATAATCTTGCTATAGGAACTCTAAAAGGTGAACATGAAACGTAAGAAAGTCCTATATTATGACAGAATTCTACACTTGAAGGTTCTCCACCATGTTCTCCGCATATTCCAAGTTTAATATCAGGTCTTGTTTCTCTTCCTAATTTAGTCGCCATTTCTACTAATTTTCCAACTCCAGTTTGATCAAGTTTAGCGAAAGGATCAGATTCATATATTTTAGTTTCATAATATGAATTTAAAAATTTTCCTGCATCATCTCTTGAAAATCCGAATGTCATTTGAGTTAAATCATTTGTTCCAAATGAGAAGAATTCTGCTTCTTTGGCAATTTCATCTGCTGTTAAAGCTGCACGTGGTATTTCAACCATTGTACCAATATGATAAGATATGTCTGAATTGTTTTCTGATTTAACCAATTCTGCTGTTTCTACGACTACATCTTTAACAAACTTTAATTCTTTTACTTCACCAACAAGAGGTATCATAATTTCTGGAACTATATCATACCCGCACTCACCTTTTATTTCAATAGCAGCTTCTATTAATGCACGAGTTTGCATTTTAGCAATTTCTGGATAAGTAACTGCAAGACGACATCCACGGTGACCCATCATAGGATTAAACTCATGTAATTCATCACATTTTTGTTTTAAATGTTCAACTGTAACACCCATATCTTTAGCTAATGCTTCTATGTCACAATCTTCCTTTGGTAAAAATTCATGTAGAGGTGGATCTAAATAACGAACAGTCATTGGTAATCCTTGAAGTTCTTTATACATAGCTTTAAAGTCTGCTTTTTGGAATGGAATAAGTTCATTTAAAGCTTTTTCTCTTTCTTCTACTGTTTCTGATAATATCATTTTTCTAATAGCTGGAATTCTTTCTTCTTCAAAGAACATGTGTTCTGTACGACATAATCCTATTCCTTCAGCTCCAAGTTCTATAGCTTTTTTAGTATCAGTAGGATTATCAGCATTTGTTCTAACACCAAGTTTACGATATTTATCTGCCCATGACATTACACGTCCAAATTCTCCTGTGATTGTTGCTGCTACTGTTGGTATTTCACCATCATAAATATTTCCAGTCGTACCATCTATTGAAATTATATCTCCTTCATGATATGTTTTGCCACCTAAAGAAAATTCTTTTTTAGACTCATTCATAATGATTTCGCCACATCCTGAAACACAGCAAGATCCCATTCCACGTGCAACTACAGCCGCATGAGAAGTCATTCCACCACGAACTGTCAATATTCCTTGAGCAGCTTTCATACCTGTTATATCTTCTGGAGATGTTTCAAGTCTTACTAATATTACTTTTTCTCCTCTTCCTCCTATACCTGCAATTGCGGCATCTTCAGCAGTAAATACTACTTTTCCACAAGCAGCTCCAGGAGAAGCTCCCAATCCTTTCCCGATTGGTTCAGAAGACTTAAGAATATTAGAGTCAAATCTTGGATGTAATAATGTGTCTAGATTTCTTGGGTCAATCATCATTACAGCTTCTTCTTCTGTACGCATGCCTTCATCAACTAAATCACAAGCAATTTTAAGCGCTGCTGCTGCTGTTCTTTTTCCGTTTCTTGTTTGTAACATATAAAGATTTCCATGTTCTATAGTAAATTCCATATCTTGCATATCTCTATAGTGATTTTCTAATGTTTTGCAAACTTCATTAAATTGTTTAAATGCTTCTGGGAATTTAGTTTCCATTTCTGATATATGCATAGGAGTACGTACTCCTGCTACAACATCCTCACCTTGTGCATTTGTTAAAAATTCACCAAATAAACCTTTTTCACCAGTAGCTGGGTCACGAGTGAAAGCTACTCCTGTTCCACAATCTTCTCCCATATTTCCAAACGCCATTGATTGAACATTTACAGCTGTTCCCCAAGAGTAAGGAATGTCATTATCTCTTCTATACACATTTGCTCTTGGGTTATCCCATGAACGAAATACTGCTTTTATAGCTCCCATTAATTGTTCTTTTGGGTCATTTGGAAAATCAGAACCTATTTTAGCTTTGTATTCTTCCTTAAATTGATTAGCAAGATTTTTTAAATCTTCTGCATCAAGATCTACATCTAATGTTACTCCTTTTGATTTCTTCATTTTATCAATTAACTCTTCAAAGTATTTTTTCCCAACTTCCATTACAACATCAGAATACATTTGTATAAATCTTCTATAACAATCCCAAGCCCATCTTGGATTTCCTGATTTTTCTGCTAAAGTATTTACTACTTCTTCATTTAATCCTAGATTAAGAATGGTATCCATCATACCAGGCATAGAAGCTCTAGCTCCTGAACGAACAGAAACAAGTAGTGGATTTTCTTTGTCTCCAAACTTTTTCCCTGTTAATTCTTCCATTTTTGTTATATACTCATTTATTTGTGATTGGATTTCATCGTTTATTTCACGACCATCTTCATAGTATTTTGTGCATGCTTCAGTAGTAATTGTAAATCCTTGTGGTACTGGAAGACCTATATTAGTCATCTCAGCTAAGTTGGCACCTTTACCACCTAACAAATTTCTTAAATCTTTGTTTCCTTCTGAAAACATATAGACATATTTTGCCATTATCTTTCACCTCTTTATTTTTAGGATATAATCCTTTCTAAAAAAATTATAACTATAAAATGTTCTTTTATCAAGTTATTTTTAAGAAAAAAATTCTACTTTTGTTTGTATAGAATTTTCTTTCTAATATTTAAGTAACAGCCTCCACTTACAGGTTTGTATTCTATTTTCTTTTCTCTCGCATTTTCATCATCAATTACTATTTGTTTTCCAACAAATACTGGAATGCCATTTTCTAATCTCATATTTTGGGTTGCTTTTTTACCACATCCACAAGAGCAAATAGTTTTCATTTCTTCTATATCATCTGCTATTAATAATAATCTTTGAGAGCCTAAAAAACCATTCATTTGGAAGTCACATCTTAGACCATAACATATTACTGGAATATCCATTTTTTTAGTTATTACATATAGTTCCTCTACTTGATTTGGCATTAAAAATTCTGCTTCATCAACCAATATACAGCTAATGCCACAATGATTTTTTATTATTTCAGTAATGCTATCTGTTTTACTTATTAAGTAATCTACCTCTCTTTGTGCACCAAGTCTTGATACAATATTTTTTCCTCCTTTTGTATCATCTGATGGTTTTAAAATTAATACTGAAAGTCCTGTCTCTTCATAATTATGTGCTACTTGAAGTAAGTGAGTACTTTTCCCACAATTCATAGCGCCATATCTAAAATATAATTTTTCCATTTTTTCTTCCTCCTTCTTTCCTTTTTTATTCTTTTACTATTAGAATAGTATCATTAATTTCTTTAAAAATCAAGAAGCGTATTTGTTACATTTTACTTCTCGGATGACTTTGAAAATATACATTTTTTAATCTTTCACTTGTCACATGAGTATAAACTTCTGTTGAGTTAATGTTTTTATGGCCTAACATTTCTTGAACACTTCTTAAATCACATCCATTATCTAATAAATGTGTAGCGAATGTGTGTCTTAATGTGTGGGGACTTACTTTGACTTTTACTGATGTTTCTTTTATTATATTATCAATTATTTTAGATATTCCTCTTGTTGTTATTTGATTTCCATCTTTATTAAGAATTAAAAAATTACTAGTTTTACCATTTAATAAAATTAATCTTAAGCTATTAATATATTCTTTTATAATATTGTAAGCATATTCTCCAAAAAATGCATATCTCTCATATGACCCTTTTCCTAAAATTTTAATTCTTTTTGAATCCATATCTATATCATTAAGCTTAATATTAACTAATTCACTCACTCTTACACCTGTATTGTACATTAGTTCAATTATTAAATTATTCCTAAGTCCTAGTGGGCCTTTTTTGCTAATATCAAGCATTTCTTCAAGTTCATTATATTGTACAAACTTTGGTAATGGTTTTTCTTTTTTAGGATATTTTATGCTGCTCATAGGATTGCTATCAATATTACCTATAATTTTCATATATTTATAAAAGCTTTTTAATGTACTTATTTTTCTACTTACTGTATTAGCAGAGTCATTTTTGTCAAACAATTCTTTTAAAAATATTTTTATGTCTAGTCTATTCACTTTTGATAAATCTTTTGCATTTATGCACACTAAGAATTCTTCAAGATCATTTTTATAACTTTCTATAGTAAGATCTGAATAATTTTTTTCTTCTTTAATATATTTTAAAAATTTCTCTATATCATCCATGATTAGATATTATCACAAACACTTTTTTGTGTCAAGAAAAAGAAACTAATTATTTTTAGTTTCCGTTTGTTAATATTTGAAATTATTCATTGTCTAACATTTTAGTTTGGATTTCATTATTATTATACATTATACATACACCTAAATTATTCATTGATTCTCCAGTTATGGGATTTAACATTATAAAACCGTTTTTGTCGTCCCCGTCTAGATAACCTAAGTTAATAAGCGCGCCTATGGTTATGTTTGTACAGTTATTATTTAATTTATCTATATTGTCACTTCCATACCTATAAGCTGCTTTTAATGCCATATTTATTTTTGAATTATATAATTTATTTTTTGAGGAGTCTCCCAAATTTATAAGTCTTGGCATTACAAAAACTGCTATTAATAATATTAATACAATACTTATGCAAAGTTCTACTAAAGTAAATCCCTTTTTATTTTTCATATTTTCACCAACTTTATTTTATATATTTATATTTTATAACAGATTTTCACTTTACTCAAGTGGCAAATTAATTCTTGTAAGTAAAGTTATTTTATTATATAATTACTTTAGAATAGAAAGTGGGTAAGATATGAAAGAATTTGATTTTGAGAAAATCCCTATTGTTGAGATTGCTAATGAAATAATAATAGATGCTGTTAATAAAGGTGCTAGTGATATTCACTTTGATCCATCTAAAGATATAATAAAGATTAGATTTAGAATAGATGGTATTTTATCAGATTATGGTATTGTGCCAAGTAAGTATAAAAGAAATATGATTAGTCGTATTAAAATGATAGCTGGAATGAATATTATGGAAACACGTTTACCACAAGATGGTGCGATTAAAAGTAAAATTGGAGATAGACTTTTAGATTTGCGTGTGTCTACCCTTCCAACTAATAATGCTGAAAAAATAGTTATTCGTATTTTAGATTATTCTATGAGTCTTGCTGGACTTGATAATTTAGGATTTAGTAGAGAAAGTATGGAAAAAATTAATAAATTAATAAGAATACCAAATGGTATAATATTAGTTACAGGTGCTACTGGTACTGGTAAATCAACTACTCTTTATTCAATTCTTCAAAAACTTAATACGGAGGATGTTAATATTATAACAGTTGAGGACCCAGTAGAAATGGATATTGCTGGCATTAACCAAGTACAGACGCAGACAGAAATCGGACTTAGTTTTGCTACTATTCTTAGAAGTATTTTAAGACAAGATCCTAATATTATAATGATTGGAGAAATCCGTGATGACGAAACCGCTAGAATTGCTGTAAGAGCTTCTATTACTGGGCATTTGGTTCTTAGTACATTACATACTAATAATTCACTTAATACAATTGAACGTCTTACTGATATGGATGTTGAGAGATATTTGCTAGGTAGTTCACTAGAGGGTATTATTTCACAGAGATTAGCTAGACAAGTTTGTGGTGAATGTAGAGTTAAGCGTGCAACTTCTGATTATGAAAAGGATGTATTTAGAACTGTTTTAGGTAAAGATGTTCAAGAAATGTATGTTGCTAATAAAGAAGGGTGTCCTAGATGTAATCATGGATATAAAGGACGACTTGCTGTTTTAGAAGTACTTATTATGAATGATAAAATAAAAGATGCTATTACAAGAGGGGCTAATAAACATGAATTAAAAGAATTAGTATATACTGGTGATGTTATTACTTTACTTCAAGATGGTCTTAACAAAGTTATTTTGGGAGAAACTACTTTTGAGGAAATACTAAAAATAGTTGATTTAGAAAATGATATGACTAGTTATAAAGAAGATAATTTAAAAGCTAATTTAAGAATGGCACAGAATGTCCAAAGAACTGAAGAACAAAAACGTAAGGAAGACATATTAAGTAAACAAAATGTAATGGCGAATCCTGCTCCTAATAATGTGCCTGTTGGAACACCAACTATTAATACTGCTTCAAATATTTCTAATCCTAATTTAGGCGTACAAGGAATACCTATTCAAAATCCTAATCCAGTTATTACAGAACGTCCTGTATTTGAACATTCTGTAGCTCCTAAGACTTCACCTATAACTGTTATTGGAGACCCAAGTGCTTTGGAAACTATAGAACTTTAGTAGAGACTACACTCTACTTTTTTTATGTATGCAATTATAAAAAATTGACTTTTATACATTGATTATATACTTTTAAAAAAATTATAATTGTAATTAGAGACTTAAATAATTTATCTTTTAATTTTCTGTTTATAAAATGCTTGTTTAAAATTTTAATATAAACAAAAAACACGTTTCGATTAGTAAAACATGTTTTATAATCTTAATTTTCTGTTTTGGGGCTTTTAAATCTTACATTTATGTCTACATATCCATCAATTCCGTCAATTCTTCCATCACTACACATCTGCCAATATACATAATCTCCTTTATAGCTACTAAGTTCTAAGTTAGGTGTATAATGCGCTAACCATACTGGATGATTAAGTTTTAACCATATTTCTTCAAGATATGCTTTACTACTATAAAGTAAACTATCATATCCTTTATCATTAAAATAATCTAAAAACGCATTTCCCATTTCTGTAAGTTCATAAAAGCTTAAATTGTAGTCGTTGTAGTCGGACCAATCTTCCCAATCAAATACAACTGGCAATTCAATATCATAATCTTTTATTTGATTATATACCCATTTTGCATCTTTTAATGCACTTTCTTTACTATTTGCATAGCTAAAGAAGTATACACCTACTTTTATTCCTACTCTTTTTGCATTTTCAATATTATATTTAAAACTTTTATCTAAAAAATATTCTCCATTTGTTCCTTTTGTTCCACCTACTCTTAAAAATACAAATTCTACTCCTGCATTTTTTAATTTATCAAAATCTGGCTCATCTTGCCATTCTGATATATCTAGTCCAATTTCTGTTTCACTCGTTTTGAATTCATTTACTACGTCTTCAAATGGTATATATGATTCTTCATAATTGTAATCATTATTATTAGAATTACCACCATTTACTGGTTTTACTACATTAAGATTAAATTGGTAAGTAGATGTATTTCCACTTTTATCTGTTGCTTTAAATGTTAATGGGTATACTCCTGCTTTGTTTGTATCATACTCGCCTTCTACAATACAAACTGGATTACTATCTGTATCATCTCCACACATAATTTTGTCATATTTGAATTCTTTTCCTTCTGTTATAGTATAGCTATTACCTAACCATACTACTGGTGGGGTATTATCTATTACATTAATTTTATATGAATATTTAACTAAAATTCCATCTTCATTTCTAAATTCAAATTTTACAGGTGTTTCTCCTAACTTATTAGTTTCAATATTAAAATCTTTTTTTATCTTTCCATTTATACTTGTAATAAAATCAGATACTTTAACTTCGCTTAAAAATGGAACATTTAAGTCTTCTTTTAAAGTTACTTCTATTTTTGCATTCACAATTTTATCATGTCTATCCATTAAGAAGATACCTAAAGTTGTAAGTACAATTATTAGAATACTTGTTATCATAATTAAAAATTTTTTCATTATTACTCCTTTAATATCTGTCAATCTCTTTCGTATTTATATTTTATCATTATTTAAAAGTTTTTTCATTAATCTTATCATGATTTTACAAAATAAAGGTAAATAGATTCTTGTGAAATTCATTATATTCATTTTATTAGTATTTAATTATTATAAATAACTTATATATTTCGCTAATTTATCTATAAATTTTATATAAGA
This sequence comes from uncultured Bacillota bacterium, assembly GCA_947650795.1. Classification (GTDB taxonomy): domain Bacteria; phylum Bacillota_I; class Bacilli_A; order RF39; family UBA660; genus MGBC139354. The sequence goes on from CANSWR010000026.1 coordinate 10,470, forward strand.
AAAACTGTTAAATTTCATTTATTCTTTTTATAAAAATAGCATATTATCAAATTTTCACTAGAGTAAAATATTTATTACAAAAGAAAAAGGGAATAGTCCCTTATTTAGTTATTATTTCGACAGCTTTTCTAACTTCTAAATCATATTTTAAGAATTCTTTGCCACCTATTTCTTTTAAGAATTCTTCTTCACTTACATTATATTTTGTTGACATTTCTTTTAAATATTCTTCAGTTTCTTTTTCACTTACTTCAATTTTTTCTTCTTTTACAACTGCTTCGATTACTAGTCTAAATTTAACTCTTTTTTCTGCTTCAGGTTTAAAAGTTTCATTTAGTTTTTCTTCTGTCATTCCTAAAACTTGCATGTATGTGTCTATATTCATTCCTTGCATTTCTAATCTTTTTGCAAAGTCATTATTCATTCTATCAATTTCGTCATCAATCATTTCTTGAGGTACTTCCATTTTAGCAGATTCACTAACTTTAGTTAAACATTCTTCAAAATATTTGTCTTCAACATCAGCTGCTTTATGTCCTTCAATATGCTCTTTTATAGAATCTTTTAATTTTTCTAATGAATCTACTTCTGGTATATTTAAGTCTTTAAAGAAGTCCTCGTTGTATTCAGGATAGATTCTTTCTTTTAATTCTTTTATTTTTACTTTAAATTGTACTTTAGCACCTTTTAATTCTTCTACATGATAATTTTCTGGGAATGTTAAATCAATAGTTTTTTCTTCTCCTACTTCCATTCCTATAATAGCTGGCTCAAATCCTGGTATAAAACTATTACTTCCTATTGTTAATGGATAGTCTTCCCCTTTTCCACCATCAAATGGCTTTCCATCTTTAAATCCTTCAAAATCAATTATTGCTTGATCTCCATCACTAACTTTAGATCCTTTTTTCTTGTCTTTTAATTCTACAAATTGTTCACGCAAATGGTCTAATTCATGGTTGATTTCTTCATCTGTAACTGTTATTTCTTCTTTTTGTATTCCTAGGTCTTTATATTTTCCTAGTTTTACTTCTGGTTTTTCTACTATAGTAAATACTACTTTTAAGTGATCTTTATCTATTTCTCTTGGATCTACACTTGGTCGGCATGCCATTTCTAAATCTTTGTTTTCTTCAAGCATTTTTTCATATAGACCTGGAAGTGCATGGTCTATTGCATCCATAAATAAGCTTTCTATTCCAAATTTCTTTATGTATATTTCTTTTGGCACTTGTCCTTTTCTAAAACCATCTACTTTTATTTCTTTTTTCTTATGTTCAAAGACATGGTCTAATATGTCTGTCCATTCTTTTCCTTTTATTTCTATTGTTATTTCTTTCATTTTTTCTCCTCCATAACTACATTGTAACACAATTTAATACGTTTGTGTACTTAAAAAGGCATAACTTAATGTTATGCAACACTGATAATTTTTACTTTATAAACACCATCTGGACTGCTTACTTCTACAGTTTCTCCTATCTTCTTGTTTAGTATTGCAGCAGCAATTGGACTTTCATTAGATATTTTATTATTAAATGGGTCTGCTTCTTGGCTACCAACAATTTTATATTCTTCTGTATCGTCTTCTCCATCATATTGTAATTTTACAGTACATCCTATATATACTGTTCCATCTGATGATGCATCTTCTTCTATAATTGTAGCATGCTCTAAAATGTATTCTACTTCTTTTATACGAGATTCTAATTTGCTTTGTTCATCTCTAGCTGTATCATATTCTGCATTTTCACTTAAATCTCCTAATGAACGTGCTTCTTTTAAAGTACGTAAAACTTCTTCTCTTTTTTCTGTTTTTAAATAATTTAATTCAGTCTCAAGTTCTAAAAATCCCTCACTTGTTAGAAAAAAATCTTTTTGTTTCATTTATATCTTGTCTCCTTTAACTAGTAACTAATGATACCAAAAAAAGTCATATTTGTCAACTAATTGGTATCCTTATTATGTCACCTTTATGCACCTCAAATGGTACTTTTGTTTTTAATAATTCTTGTGGATGTTTTGCTTCTGATACAACTAAATTATCTTTGTTTATGAATTCTTCAATTATGAATTTTTTAGGCTCCATATTTGGGCCAAATATTTCCACTGTATCTCCTTTAGCAAAGTTGTTCCTTTGTTCAAAATAAGCATATCCATCTTTATAGTCTATGATAATTCCTAAGAAATCTTGATTAGAAATTTCTTGTCTACCTGTGTAATATTGTTCATTTACTCCTGGGTCTTTATCATAAAATTGAACACTATTTTCACGATTTGATACTCTTCTTAAAACTTTTTTATAGTATTCTAAGGTTTCAAAATCTAATGTGTTATTTTGTTTTTTGGTTACTATTTGTTTGTAAGCATTCACTACTGTAGCTATATAGTATAAACTTCTCATTCTTCCTTCTATTTTTAATGAAGCAACATTCATGTCTACAAGTTCACTTACATAATCTATCATACATAAATCTTTAGAACAGATTTGAAAGTCATCAGAATCTTCCATATTAAATGAAAATCTACAAACTTGGCTACATCCTCCTCGGTTTGAGTCTCTTTTTGTTACATAATTAGATAAGACACATCTTCCACTATAACTAGTGCACATCGCTCCGTGAATGAATACTTCAAGTTCAATATCTATATTATTTAGTATATCTTGAATGTCCTCTTTTGAACATTCTCTACCTAGTACAACACGAGATACTCCCAAGCTTTTCCAAAATCGTACTGCTTCTTTATTAACTGTTGATTCTTGAGTACTTATATGTATTTCAGGTTTTAATTTTAGTTCTTTTATTCTTTTTATTACTGCTAAATCACTTACTATATATGCGTCGATTCCTGCTTCACTTAAATTTTGTAAGTATTCGTTTAAATTTTCTAAATCTTCATTATGCATGATTATGTTTACTGTTACATAAACTTTTTTGTTTAAGTCGTGTGCAAATTCGACTGCTTCTTTTATTTCATTCAAACTGAAGTTATTAGCATTTGCTCTTAAGCTATAATCATACCCTCCAATATAAACTGCGTCTGCTCCATAAGTTAATGCCCATTTTAGTCTTTCTAAATCGCCTGCTGGACTTAATACTTCTGTCAATTTATTCACCTACCTTGTATCCAATCTTATTATGTAAAAAGTAATTTTCTGTTTCAATATGTTCACTTAAATTTTGATTTTTGTAGTGATTTAATATAGTCCTAGTTTCTTCTTCTGTCATGTGACTAAAGTTTATTATTAAATTAAAATCTTCTAATTCATCAATTACTTCATTAGCACTATAAATGTGAGAATCAAAAATTAATGTTCCACTTTGTTCTTCATTAATTATAAGTTCTTTTTTGCTAACTTTTTCAATTATAGTATTTGTTTTTTGATAAGTAGTTCCTTTATAATCATTAAAACTACTTATTAGTTTTCTTTTACTGTACATTAAATCATTATGATTTATTAAAAATAAAAATAGTTCACTAGTAGTATTTGTTCTTATTTCTTTTAGCTCTTCAATCGTTAATTCATTAGATAAAACTATGTTATTCATCCCTAGTTCTTTATAGTAATTTATACTGTCATAGTTACTTATTATGTGATTTTGGTATAAAATTATTTTTTCTTTTTCAATTAAATTAATAAGTCCTAAATCACTAATAAAAAAATATTTTACATTTTTAAGATTTTTTAAAATTGTTTTTATATTTTCTATATCATTTTTATGAAGTAGTTTATTTATTATGATAGATACTTCTCTAGTTTTACATATATCTTTTATTTCTCTTACGCAGAAATATCTTGAAAAACCTATACTATAGTCTTCTAAGGGTAATATTATGTTTTCAGTGAATTTGTTTAGTTCTTTAGTATTTGGTATCATGTAAAATTTACTCATAACTCCTCCTTTAATATTATAAGGCCATCTCCTATGTTTATTTTTTCAACTTTATATTCTTTTTGGGTTTCTAAATATTTTAAGAAATTTTCTATTTTTCTTACTAAGCTTCTGAGATTTCTTGATTTTATTTCGCTACTTTTACCGACCATACCATGGAAATCTATATTATCTATTATTATAGTTCCACCTAGTTTTAAGTTTCTTTGAAATTTTTCTATAAATTCTCTATTTTTTCCTTTAGCTGCATCTATTAGTATTAAGTCAAATTTATCTTTTATATTTGTGTCAAAGGCATCTTTAAATATAAGTTTTATTCTATGTTCTAAGTCAGCAAGTTTTACATTTTTTACTGCTTCTAAATATCTTGCTTCATCTCTTTCTATTGTTGTTACATATGTGTTTTCATTTGCCATTCTAATCGCACTGTAGCCTATTGCTGTTCCTATTTCTAATATTGTTTCGATTTTATTTTCTTTTATATAGTTCAATATGAACAAAAGAGAAGAATCTTGCATAATAGGAACTTTTTCTCTACTCGCAAAACTCTCCATTTCTTTTATTAATTTATTAATATTCATGCCAATTACCTGCACTTTGAAGTTCTCTAACTTTAGCTACATGTTCTTCATATGTTTTTGTAAAGTGTGTTTTCATATTAGCGTCTGATGCAAAGTAATAGTAATCAGTATCACTTGGATTTAATGCCGCATCAATAGAGTCTTTTCCTGGATTTCCTATAGGTCCTACTGGAAGTCCTACAAATCCTGGACACCTAGTGTTATATTTTGATGAGCAATCTTCAATTTCTGATGTATTTAAGTCTCTATCTCCAAGATTTATATCATAAGCATAATATGTTGATACACAACTTTGTAAAGCCATTCCATCTTTAAGTCTGTTTGAGAATACACTTGATATTGTTTTTCTGTCATCTGGATTTCCAGATTCTAATTCTATTACACTTGCTAAGGCCAATATTTCATGTACTGAGTATTCAGAAGCTTCAATTTGTTCTTTATAAGGTTCCAATCTATTTTCCATAGTATTTAGCATTTTTCTAAATATATCTTCTATTGTAGCATTTGTGTAAAATGTATATGTATCTGGAAAAAGATAGCCTTCTAATGAGTATTTTAAATCTTTATTTTTTATATCTTCAGTTAAAAACCAGTATTCGTCTATTAATTCATCTAAATAATTTTCATCGTTTAATTTTGTAACTATATCTACTTTTTTGATTTCTGTTTTTTCTTCAAGAGTATTTATTAGTCCTCTGATGTTTCCACCTTCTTTAAATGTTAGTGTAAAAGTTTCAGAATTATCTATAACTTCTCCTCCTAGAATTTTATAAATATCTGTTGCATCCATACTTGAACTTATTTTATATGTACCTGCTTTAATGTCTAATCCACCTGCAATTTTATTGTATATTTTCATAAATAAAGCACTTTTAATTAGATTTTTACTTTCTAAATCAGAAAATATTTCATTTACCATTGTGCCACTTTCTACAGTGTATTCTATTTCTTCTCCTTTTTTATTTACTGGACTCAATTCATAGAAAAATAATCCAGCTACTGAAGTTATTACTATCAATATTAATAATATTAAAACCAAAAATACCCTTTTTAAATTTAATTTTCTTTTTACCATTTTTTTACTCCTATCTTCTCCTGCTACCAGCTAAAGTTTCAGAAAGAGGACTTATGCTCATTGCGAAAGTAAGAACTTCTCTAACTGTTAAATCTTCAAATATTTCTTCATTATATGAATATGAAAAGTTAAATCTTGTTCTTGGTGAAAATATATCTCCCAAAGCTATTATTTGTTTATTAGTTAAACTTTCTGGAAAATAAAATAGGCCATTATCTCCTTCTGATTGAAAAACTAATATATCTTGTTCTGAACCATTAACGCTCATTTGGAAAGGCAAATTTTCATATTCAATGTTTTCTCCTAAAGAATTAACTACTCTGACTGTCGCATCGCTATGGTGATTTATTGTTCCATCCAAATTTTCTTTTGCAACTATTCCTAATTGATTTACTCCTATAACGCCTCTATTCCATTCATATACTTTTCCTGCTGTACTTATGGGACTCCACATTTTTGAAGCATCATAATTTCTTCCTTGTGTTAAAGTTGTACTTGTTTGACTAGCTGGAATTTGAAATGTGCTAGAACTTCTTCCAAAGAAAGAGGAAAATGATGTAGCGCTTTTATATTTATCATATTTAAAAATTTTATCATTTTTATAAATTATTCTGTTCTTATATATGTTGACTATGTTTTCTTTAATATAATCATATGCCATATCATCACATCCTTATATCAATTTTTTTCATCCACACCATTTTGTATACTATTTAATACTTCTACTATGAATTTCCACTCTTTATCATTTTTAATTGAAATTAATTTAATATTTCCGTTTTCTTCATTTTTTTCATAAAGTGCCGCATAAGTAAGTATTTCACCTTTTTCATTTTCTTCATCTTTAGTATAAACTATATAATTTTTTCCTTCTACATCTTCTATACTAAATAAAATTCTATATTTTACTTCTTGGCCTTCTTCTACAAGTATTAATTCATTATTTTCCATTATGCTCCATCCTATCTAAATATCCCTGTAATATTATTGTAGATGCTAATTTATCCACTACTTTCTTTCTTTTTTCTCTTCTAGTATTATTTTCTATTAGCATGTTATTCACTATTACAGAAGTATATCTTTCATCTTCCATAATCACAGGAATTTGATATTTATTTTCTAATAGTTTTTTAAATTCTAATGTGTTTAAACTTCTATCACTAAGTGAGCCATCTAAATTTAGTGGATTCCCTAAAACTATTTTTTCGATTTCATATTTTTTGAAATATTCATTTAATTTAGAAAATAATTCACCAAAATTGCTGTATCTTATAGTTTCAATTGGAGATGCTAAAGTTTTTGTTTCATCGCTTAAACTTATTCCTAAAGTTTTGCTACCATAATCCATGCCTATTATTCTCATTTATCTTCCTCACTCACAAGAGTATTTTATCATTTTTTGACACTTTTTACAACAAAGTATTGCAAAAATAAAATCATTTATGCTATAATTTAAATCGATGGTTCCTTAGCTCAGTTGGTAGAGCAACCGACTCTTAATCGGTGGGTCTAGGGTTCGAATCCCTAAGGAACCACCAAATCAGTTTACTACAAACCCTTTATTTATAGGGGTTTGTTTTATTTTATATATTCTCTGCCTAACGCAAACAAATATATCGAAAATCATCTAAAATTGTCTAAAATTTTATACGTTACTAACACATTACTAACAATTTATTTTAGTATTTTATGACATGTAAGTACTATAAAATAAGAAAGAAAAATAATAAAAAAGAAAAGAGAATCTACTACTATTGTAGTAAACAAAGAAAAGAAATAAATTATATTATCTGTAAGGGATGTCCTTATAAAGAATATAAATCAAATGCTAATCAAATAAAGAAACGTACATATAAACTTGCCAAAAAAGAAAAAAATAGATTTAGTATAGTTTATAAGCAATTAAATAAATGCAGTATATGTGGTAATCCTAGTGTAGAATTGAATGAAGTATATGAAGGTGCATATAGACAGTTATCTATTGAATACGGAATGGTAATACCTTTATGTAATTTGCATCACAAGCAATTTCATAATAATAGACTATTTGCGCTATACTATAAAGCTTTATTTCAAAAAGAGTTTGAGAAAACTAACTCTCATGAAGAATTTATAAAGATATTTAAAAAGAATTATATTTATCTTTATAAAAAAGAAAGAATGAGAGGGGGTTAAGGTTATGAAAGTTAAATATAGTTAAGATATGTTGTTAAAAAATTTAAGAAAAGAAGATTTAGAACATATTTATAATTTTTGTAAAAAATCTAATTTTAAATTAGACTTTGGCAAAGATTATATTCAAATCAAAACTGATAATTCAATTTATTTTGTTGGAATAATAAAAATTGATAATAATTACTATTATTCTATTAATCAACTATCTAAATACAATAATTTGTCTTTGAAATCATTGTTATCAAGAATTAAATTTATTGACAAACAAAAAAATAAATAATAGAATATACACTATAAGTTTACAAAACTTGTTATATCACAAATGTGTTTTAATACACAAAAAAAGAAGGTAAGTATGTATTCAAACATACCTACCTGTTTTTTTATATTTTGTTATTTGTTAATCTTATCTATAGTTCAATTTTTAATCAGCTCTTTTTCTTAATTTAATAGTTGTGCCAATGGGAATATTTCCATAAATTCCTTGCTCATTCAATTGAGCATTATAATAATTGACGTCGCCATTTTCTCCCCATAATCCATGTTTTGTAGTTAGTCCTAAATTAATAATAACTTGTCCAAAAGTATCACCTTTTTTATAAGTATATTCTATAACATTAACTTCTGTTTGTTTGATTTCTTCTTTAGGATTAACTTCTGGTTCAGGTGTATAATATTTTAATTGTGCAGTTTCTTTTGTTCCTACAACTTGATTAGGATAAACAAACTCGTAATCAAGAGGATTTACTCTAATACCGTTTTTACTAATTCTATGGTGGTTATGAACTCCAGCTGATGTTCCACTACTTCCCATTCTATTAATAAATGTGCCTTGAGGATAAGTCTTACCTACTATTAGTTCACTTGGTTTGTCAAAGTGTCCAT
>CANSWR010000027.1 GCA_947650795.1 uncultured Bacillota bacterium
TACATAATAATAGTACTGACATTGTAAGAATAGTTATTATTATTTTCTTCATTTCCTTCTCCTTATAATAATATTTACCCTTACATTACGAATATCTCGTACTATTAAAATTTTATTACGAGTCTCTCGTAATGTCAAGAAAGAAATATGAAAATCTCGTAAAATATAATTTAGGGAGACAATTATGATAAGTAAAATTATTAAATACTTAAGAAAAAGTAAAAATTACAAACAAAAAGAATTAGCAGATAAATGTAATATTGCTATTAGTACTATAAGCGGATACGAAACCAATTATAGTCAGCCAACTTTTGAAATGATAGAAAAAATAGCTGCCACATGTGATTATGAAGTCATATTCAGAAATAAAGAAACAGGAGAAGAAATAACAAGTAATAACATTAATAGAAAAGAAATATAAAAACTTCAGTTTTAAAGCTGAAGTTTTCTAATCCCAAAAATTAATAGCAGTTTCTTTTTTTCTAAGACTTACTTCTAAACTTGGATAACTTACATAACTATCAAACGAATAATCATCTAATAAAGATAAATATTTATCCTCCAAATAATTATTATCTATAAGACTTTGTATAGAAATATTTCCCTCTTCACATACGTTATCCCTTACACATTTTTTAGCTTGATTAATTAAATTTTCTTTTAAATATATTTGGATACTATGCTCTTTTTCATTGTCTATCAAAATATATACTTGAACAAAAGTTATAACCAAAACACCTACTGTAGCCATTAAAATACATGTACGTTTTTTATTGAGCATCATCTTCCTCCTTATAATATCTATGCTTGAACAAATCTCTAAATTCTTCTAAAGTATCACTTTCTATATTTTCTCTAATATCTTCTACTAATTTAGTTAAAAATCTAATATTATGTATTGATAAAAGTCTTTGTCCCAACACCTCTTCACTTATAAGTAAATGTCTAATATATGCTTTGGTAAAGTTTTTACAAGCATAGCAATCACAAGTATCCTCAAGAGGAGTAAAGTCTCTTTTATATTTGTTATTCCTTAAATTAATCTTTCCATCTCTTGTATGAGCATTTCCATGTCTTGCAATTCTAGTAGGTGCTACACAATCAAAAATGTCTACACCTCTCATAACTCCTTCAATAATATCAATCGGGTCTCCTACCCCCATCAAATATCTTAGTTTATCTTCTGGCAAGTACTTAGTAGCATATTCAACTTCTTTATATTGAACCTCTTTTGTTTCACCTACAGCTGCCCCACCAATACTATATCCATCAAAACCAATTTTAACAGTTTCTAAAGCACTTTTCTTTCTAAGTTCCTCAAACTCGCCACCTTGAACAATACCAAACAATGCTTGTTCATTATTAGAATGCACATTTTTACCTCTAACAGCCCACCTTAAAGTTCGCTCAATACTATTAACCATATAATCATAAGTTGCAGGATATGGAGGACATTCATCAAAACTCATAATAATATCAGCACCCAATTTATTTTGTATTTCAATACTCTTCTCTGGACTAAGAAACAAATTTGCTCCATCTATGTGACTTTTAAAATAAACCCCTTCTTCATTAATATTTTCCTTTTTAGCCAAACTAAAAACTTGAAATCCACCACTATCTGTAAGTATTGGTCCATTTTTATAGTTCATAAATTCATGTAAGCCTCCTGCTTCACATACAATATCTTCTCCTGGCCTAAGCCATAAATGATAAGTATTTGCAAGAACAACATTAGAATGTGCTTCTGCTAATTCCTCTGGATTAAGAGTCTTTACTGTAGCTTGAGTTCCAACTGGCATAAACATAGGGGTTTTACTTACTCCCCACTTAGTCTCAAATTCTCCAAGTCTAGCCATATTTTTATTGCTTTTTTTAATTACTTTAAACTTCAAGTCCATAATTCCCACCTCTAAACACATTTTAACATATATAATACCAATTATTGACATAAAAAGATACAGTTTACACTAAAAAAACAAAAAATAGAGAAAGAAAAAAAGGACTTAACATCCTAATCTTCTACTACAGCTATCTTCTATTGTCTCATCTAAAACATCATCCATACCATCCAAAATAGTTCCATTTATTTTTAAAGCATTATAAATATGAGATAATAATTCCTCTTGTTCTTCTGTAACACCTAAATTTATAGATGCCCACATCATAGAATTTTTTTGTTTATCTGCTTGTTTAGAATAACCATTATTTTTCTCAACCATTTGAGCTAAAACTTCCTTCAAACTTTCCATTTGATGTTTTCTTTCTACAATAGTTCTTATATCTTGATTATATTTCTTTCTATCTTCTAAATACTTGGCACCTTGAAAAACAAAACCTAATTTAGGAACTAATGAACTAGCTAAAACACTTGCGCCTGCAACCATCAATGGAGTGTAGTCTTTATTATCTTCACTTCTAACAATTGCATTTAACTGTCTTGTATTATCTTTTGAATCAACCTGAGTAATATTAACATCACTTACATTATCAGACATATTAGAAACAACATTATATGTTCCTAATCCAACACCACTCATAATAACTAAAGATAAAACTATAGGCGCTACTCTTTTGTCAATACGGTGTTTTAAATCACTCACTAATTTTCTAGCTTTATTTTGTAAGCCTACTAAACCTACATATTCTTCACGTTTTCTTGTAATTTCACTTAAGCTTAGATCAAGTTCACTTTTTATTTTAGTAGTATTAGAATTTACACTATTCTTAACTTCGTCTGATTTAATAGTAGTTACTACCTTATTTAATAAACCTTCATCTAATAAATAATTATTATCATTATTTTTACTATCTACTACATAATTATTTATATCTACTAATTTTTCATTATCAGAACCTAATAATTTATTTAAAATACCCATATCTTTACTTAGAAAAGAATTAATTCTTACTAAACTAGCTTCATCTTTCTTTAACTCATCAAATATTACACTATTTCCTTTAAATGCTATTTCCATTTTAATAGCCTCATAAACAAAACTAAAAATATCATTAATAATTCTCTCTGGCCTATAAATTTCAGGTATCTTACTACTACTATAAATAACTAATTGTTTCTTTACAATATCAAGAAAATCATCAAAACTAAACGAATTAAAATCTTTTTTTATACTATCAAATGTGCCTATTAAAGTTTCTCTAACCTGATAAAGCTTTCTCTTATCTAAAATAATATTTTCCAAATTTATTAAACCATTAAAAATTGTTCCATACCTACTTTGTTTTTCCCCCTCTGATAGTCTACCATATTGCGTTCTAGTAAAATCAATACTTAAATCCGCATAAACCCTTAATTCTTCTCTAACATCAACACCATAATTTTTTGCAGCTTTTATACTTTTAGAAACATCTTGTAACTTCTTTTCCACCTTTTCTTTCATTTTACCAAATACCCCTCTTTCTAAATGACTATTACTTTACCATATTTTGTACATTATGTCAATGATTTTGTACTTAAAACTGCACAAAAAGATTAGCTATAATTTGCTAATCTCTAATCTTAACTTTTTTATCTCCTCTTCACTAGCCATAATTTCTTTTAAATACCAGTTCAAATTCTCTTGTAGATTTGAATTTACTATGTCTAAAATTCCTAAATTCTCATAGTATTTATATAATTTTTCCCATTTTTCTATTTGATTAAATAAATCATTCAACTCTTTAGCTAAACTATCTAACTGTTTTTTATTATCTTGATAATTTTTCATTTCCTCTTTCTTTTTATTTAAAAGTTTTTTAATTCTTCTTAAATATCTAAAAGGAAATATCAACATCCCTAGCAAACTACAAAAAGAGTTAAATAAAATATCACTGTCATAATTATTTTGATCAAAAAAACTTTTACTATTTTCTAAATCTTGATAAACCATTTTTACTGTTCTAACAATCCCATCATAATCACCAACGTCTGCCTTAACATGTTCATTACGAATACAATTTAATCCTAGAACATCTGGAACTGCACTTAAATAATTATCAATTGTTTCAGAAGTAATGTCAGAAAGTGAATATTCTTCTATATCTCTGTATCCAGAAACACTAACTTTCCCTTCAATTTTCAAAGTTTTATCATACTCTTCTAATTCTTTATAAGAAGTAAATACCTTAGGTTCTAAAATTTTATCATCATGCTTTATATATAATGTTGTTTCTGTTTTATATAAAGTTTTATTATTTTGATTCCTAGAACTATTGAAACTACAAACAGTTACACTAAATATTAAACTTGCACTTAAAACAAGAGAAATAATATTCTTTCTTATTTTCTTATTACTATTAATAATATGCTGCTTAATATCATTTAGTTGACTAATAACTTGTGAAGATTGAATGTCATCAATTATTCTTTCTCGTTTTAAATTATTTTGACTTAAAACTTCACTATAACCTTCCAAATTATGTTTTAAAGCATTTAATAAATCTTCCTCTTTAACCATTATAATATCCAAAATAATTGTCTTATCTAAAAACGGATTAACTCCAAGTATTTTACGTCTTTCAATATATTCAGTCAAATTATCAAAAACTTTCTTATTTCCTACATACGAAGATGACTTAACTTCATTAAAATCATTTTCTATAACCGAATTTACATTATAAGCGAAAAAATTATCTTTTAAGACAGCATTTAATATTTCACTATCATAATTATTAAAAACTAACTCTATTTGTATACATTTATAAATAACTTTAAAAAATTCTTCAAAAATTTCCTTATAATCTTCAGATAAAAAAGCATATTGTTCTTTACTATAACTTAATATTTTCAAAATATTTTCTTTAATTAAAGAAACATAATTCATAGAAATCTCATCATACTTTTTAGAGAAAACATTATTTTTAAAATATTCATTAAAATCATTAATAGCATTCACAATTTCCTTAGATTTTAAATTTTCCCCTAACTGTACTAACATCTTAAACTCATTAAAATAATCAAGAATCTGTGACTCATTTCTTAATCTATTTTTAACATTCATTAATATTTCTTTTTCCCCATCCAAAGAAAAACTATAAGTAGATTTTTCCAAAACATCAACTCTATTTTTAATCTCATAGAATTTATCAATTACTTCTTGCTTACCAACTTTTACATTTCTTTTAAAACCATTTTGCATATATTCTCCCTACTATTTTTAATAAAACTATGTAGAACTTAACTATCTTTAATCATAACAATCAACTAAGTAAAAGTATTATAAATCACACTTTCTTAAATGTAAAGAAAAAGAACTTTAAAAGTCCTATAAATTCTTAATTTCATCAATTTTTTCTTGTACCATGCTTTTATCCATAAATCCAGTAAAAGAACTTACTTCTTTTCCATCCTTATAAAACTTAACATGTGGAATACTCATAATTCTAAATTCATTAGCTAAATCTTGATATTTATCTATATCAACCTTAACTATTTTTATTTGGTCCTCTAATTCCGCAAGTACACTACCAAGCATTTTACAAGGACCACACCAATCAGCATAAAAGTCAACTAAAGTTAACCCTTCACCTACAACTTCTTGATAATTTTCTCCATTATAATAAGTCATAATTATTCTCCCTTCTTAAGTAATCTATTAAGATTTTCCTCATTTATTATATTTTTCTCAAATAAATGTCTTAAAGTTCCTTCAACATCATTACTATCATAAACTATTTTAATTGAATCCCATACATCTTTAACAACAGGGCCTAAAAGTGGAGTCTTATCTAGCACAAACTTATTAACCTTCGATTCCCTTAGAAAATCAAAATTAAATGTACTCAAAACAAATAATACTATAAACATTATAATATATGTTTTAATCGCACCAAATATTCCACCAAGAATTTTAGATACAAATCCTAATACTATAGTAACATTCATAAGTTTCTCAATAACATTAGTTATTTTAAGAACAATTCCTAATAATATACTAAACACAATCATTAAAATAATAAAAGATAATATGTAATATATTATTACTGAAATAGCGCTATTCCCGCCTATCTGTGGTAAAACTTTAATTAAAGCATTTGCCAAACTTGCTTTCAAAATCCAAGCCAAGAAGAACACTAATAAACTTCCAAAAAAGCCTATAACACTTTTTATAAAGCCTTGTCTCATTCCCCCAAGCGCACCTATTATAACAATTATTATCAAAATAACGTCAACCAAATTACTCATAACTTACCTCTTTCTTTTTTAGTATACCTAAATTATACACTAAATATAATGAAAAAAAAACTAAAATATGATAAAATTCTTATAGAGGTGACAATAATGACTATAGTCTTTAAAGTTAGTGAAAATATAAAAGAAAAAATGATAGAATATTATCAAGATAAAAGAAAAGAAAAAACGCCACCATATGCTATATTTCAAGCAACAGAAGCTGATACAGTCATTACTCTTTATGAAAGTGGAAAAGCGATGTTTCAAGGAATATCTGCTGATATAGACGCAAATATGTGGAGAGATTTAGAAAAACACTTCAATGGAATAGATGTAGATACCAGGTCAACAGAAGAAAAAAAAGAAGCATCAATTGATAAAACTAATTACTACTTTAATGCAATTGGAAGCGATGAAGTTGGTACTGGAGATTATTTTCTACCTATTGTTGTAACAGCTGCTTTTATTACCAAAGATGATTTAACATTTTTAGAACAATTAGGAGTTCATGACTCAAAAAAACTAACTGATGAAAAAATCAGAAGATGTGCCCCTCATATAATAAAAAGAATTCCTTACGAATCATTAATACTAACAAACAAAGAATATAATGAATACCATGCCAAAGGATATAACATGAATAAAATAAAAGCAATAATGCACAATAAAGTTTTATACAAAATGAAAAATAAAGAATATCCTTACGAAAAAATAATTGTAGACCAATTTGCTCTTCCAGGAGTCTATTTTAATTATTTAAAAGGATTAGAACAAAAAGTAACCAATATAACATTTTTAACTAAAGCAGAAGATAAAAATTTAAGCGTAGCCTGTGCATCTATAATAAGTAGATACATATTTCTTAAAGAACAAAAAAAATTAGAAGAAAAACTAAATTTTACTATTCCTAAAGGAGCTGGAGCTGGAGTAGATATTGCTGGAAAAGAACTAGTAAAAAAACACGGAAAATCTATACTAAATGAAATAAGTAAAATAAGTTTCAAAAATACTGAAAGAATACTAGACTAAGTAGTTTAGTATTTTTAGTTTGTATTTTAATAAAAAAGCTAAGAACAACATTCATATCATCCTAGCTTTTTAATCAAACGTTCATTTTTATTAAATACTATCTCTTCATTAAGAACTATTTTGCCATCTCTTTCAGCATATTCCCCAAACAAAATAACTCCATCATCCACAAATCTAGCAATTAAGAAATTTAGATAAGGATTATTACATTCTAATTTATAACCATATTTTTGTAAAGAAATACTATCATAATAAGTTTTATCTTTCAATTCATTACTTAAAGAAGGAACACTTATAGCATTCTTATTTTCACTTATATAATACCAATGAGCATGTCCTAATAAATCAATATCACTAACAAAATCGCTATTTTCATAAGTTAAAAGTTTCTCACTTATATTGTGATTTAATTTAATTTTCACTCCATTCCAATCTAAAATTACTCTTCCAAGCCCTAACACACTAAGCAACTTATTCATAGCAAAGAAATTATATACTAAATTTTGAAACGAAGGATAAGCGTATTTATTAATTATAGAAAAATCATGATTACCTAAAAGTAACTTAGTTTCTATTCCATAATAACAAACATAATTAATTGCTCTTTCTAATTCTTTTTTAGCATCATCATAACTTAAAGATCTTCTATTTTCTCTAACAGTACCCTCGATTAAATCTCCTAGATGTATTACAGTCCTTATATTATTATTAATTGCATAATTATAAGCATTAGACATAAAATAATGATTTTCATACTCACTTCCAATATGAGTATCTGATATAATCAACACTTTATCATCATTTATAGAAGTGGCACATATAGGATAATTTTTTTCAAACACTTGAGAATTTTTAATAAGAAAATATTGTAAAACTTTATATTCTTCTGAATTAATAATTCCTTTATTCATTTTATCTAATAAAAAATAAACTGCCTCTATTTCTGTCATAACAACCCCCTAAAAGTAAACACAATTGTATCAAAATAAGCTACTTTTGTCAACGGCAAACAACAAATTATAGCAAATTAGCGACAAAATAACAACTAAAAAACATTACAGTAAAAAATGGTTTAAGTACAAAACAATTTAAACCATTTTCTTTATCTCATCTAATATTCTAAGAGCTTCCATAGGACTAACTTCTAAAGGATTAACATTTCTTAAAAAATCTCTCAACTCATCAGGTTCTTCTGTAGTAATATCAAGTTCAAACTGTTTAACACGCTTATTCTCCCCATTACCACCTTCATATTGTATTAAAAGCTTATTAGCTTCTTCAATAACTTCCTTAGGTAAATTAGCTAGCTTAGCAACATTTATTCCATAACTCCTATCAACAGCACCATCCATGACTTTATGTAAAAACAATATATCATCTTCTCTTTCATCAATAGAAACATGCACATTTTTAATGCCAGAAGTAAACTCACTCATCTTAGTAAGCTCATGATAATGTGTACTAAACATTGTCTTACATTTTAAATGTTTTGTAATATATGTAATAATACTTCCAGCCAAACTCATTCCATCATATGTACTAGTACCACGGCCAAGTTCATCAAATAAAATCAAACTATCCTTAGTAGCATTTTTTAAAGCATTAGCGCTTTCTTTCATCTCTACCATAAAAGTAGACTCTCCACCAACTAAATCATCACTAGCGCCTATTCTAGTAAAAATCTTATCAAAAATTGGCAAATCTGCTTCCTTAGCAGGTACAAAACAACCTATTTGATTAAGAATAACTATAATAGCAAGTTCTCTCATATAAGTAGACTTACCACTCATATTAGGGCCTGTAATCATCAAAATATTTGTTTCTTTATCCATTATAATATCATTACAAACATAATCATCCTTAATAACTTTCTCAACAACAGGATGTCTACCTTCTATAATTCTAACATTATTATCATTATTAATATTTGCTCTTACAAACCCATACTCTTCACTAACAGTACCTAAAGATTGAATAACATCATAATAAGCAATTAACTTACTGACATCTTGTAAATCAGAAATATAATCTTTAACTTTATCCTTTATCTCATTAAACAAAACATATTCTAAATTCTTAATCTTATCTTCTGCATTTAAAATCATATCCTCTTTTTCTTTTAATTCAGAAGTTATATATCTCTCCCCATTACTAATTGTCTGCTTTCTAATATAACCAAACTCTTCACTTACATCTTTAGAAGCACCCTTACTTATTTCTATATAATATCCAAATACTTTATTATATCCAACCTTAAGTGTCTTAATTCCAGTTCTTTCTCTCTCATCTGCTTCAAACTTACTAATAAAATCTTTTCCATTCTTACGAATACTCTTTAACTCATCTAATTCACTAGAATAGCCTTCCTTAATTACTCCACCCTCTTTAATAGTAACAGGTGCATCTAAATCTATAGAATTCTCAAGTAAAGTTTCTAATTCCTCAAAAGTTTTAAGAGGTTTAAGACCCAAGTTATTAAGAACTATATTAATATCAGGTATAACATGAACACTATTTTTAAGCTGCAACAAATCTCTTCCATTCAAATTAGATATAACAACTTTTCCAACTAATCTCTCTAAATCATATATTTGATATAAATATTCTTTTAACTCACTTTTTAGAAGAAACTCTTTATTTAAAAGTTCAATTAAATCTTGCCTTTTATTTATCTCTTCTATATTAACACTTGGTTTTAAAATATATTCTCTTAAAAGTCTTGCACCCATGGAAGTTTTAGTTTTATCTAAAAGCCATAGTAAACTAAATTGCTTGTCTTTAGTCCTTAAAGTTTCTACTAATTCTAAATTTCTAATACATTCTTTATCTAAAGATAAATACATTTTAGCATCTATATATTTTGCATTTTGTAAATGACTCATCTCTTTCTTTTGATTAAAAGTTATATAAGAAATAAGTCTTAAAGTATTATTTTCAAGTTTAGCATCACTCAAATTACTCACTTTATCTTTAGGCATATCAGAATAATCCTTATCATAAATACTAACTTGAATACTATAACTTGTCCTTAAAACATGCAATATTTCTTTATCAAAATCACTAGTTACCACTATTTCTTTAATACCTAAACTAACTATTTCACTAATTAATTTATCACTATCATAGCTAACATATGTACAAAATAAATTACCACTAAGTAAATCCAAATAACTTAAAGCATAAATATACTTATAATCTGATATACTTCCAACAAAATTATAATTTCTATCATCTAAACATTCTGTATTAGTTAAAGTCCCTTTACTAACTATTTGAATAACTTCTCTTTTTACTATACCTTTAGCACTTTTAGGATCTTCCATCTGTTCACAAATAGCAACCTTAAATCCCTTTTCTATAAGTTTTTCTAAATACATATTAACTGCATGATGTGGAACCCCACACATAGGAACTCTCTCTTTAAGACCAGCATTTTTGCCAGTTAAAGTAAGGTCTAACTCATGACTAGCAGTAACAGCATCTTCAAAAAAAAGCTCATAAAAATCCCCTAATCTATAAAAAAGTAATACATCTTTATATTCATTCTTAGTTTTTACATATTCTCTCATCATAGGACTTAATTCTTCAATATTTACTTCACTTAATTTCATTTTATACCACTCTCACTTACTATTTAAACTTTCTCACTAATAGTTATTTTATTATATTATATAATACCAAGAATTACCAAGAAAAAATTTAATAATTTAAAACTCTACAAACTTTATCTATATCTGATTTAATTTCATCATAAAAGTCATTAAATAAACATATTCTATTTTCACATAATCTTAGTACATCTTCATAAACTTTCTTTATTTCATCTAAACGCATATTAAATGTATTTATATTATTAAAAATATCTAAAAACAATAATTCAAAATCTGAATATTGCAGACACTCATCAAGTAATGTTACATAAGGTATAACATCTATATCAATTTCTCTATTAAGTCCTAAATAACGTGCTTTTAAAATGTCTATATTATTAGCAAAAAGCAAATTATGAGCATCAACATATTTATAACTTCCATTCTCTTTAACTATACAAACACCATGATTAGCTCTTTCATCTAAAGGAATTAATTTTTGCTCATTTTTACTACTTTTAGAAACAAATAAATCTGTATCTACACTTCTTTTAATGTTAGGTAAATAACTAAAAGTATAGTCTAAATTAGGCAAAGACATTCCAATCAAATGTGATTGATAACCTAATTTTACTAAAATTTTAACTAGCATACTATTAATGTTTAAACAAGCACCATATCCATTCATAATATCCGCACCAAATAAAGAAGTAATATTTCTTCTTTTATTTAATGAATACTTAAAAGACTTATCTATAGAAAAATAACCATTCCAAAGCAAATACTCATAAATAACACTTACATTCATAACATTAGATAGCCCTAATTCTTTAAATAATTTTACGGTTTTTAAAACAATATTACTATAACTTAAACTCATACTATCATAAATATGTGTTTTCCTATCAATATATCTTTGATTGAATTCACAAACTCTATCTTTATCATAAAATTTTAAAAATTGTGTTATTCTAAATTGTTGATCTTGATTAAAATCACACAAATTTATCATCTTTATCACCTTGAAGATTTATACTACACGTAAATTTATAAAAAGTAAAGCATTTTTAAAACAAATTATTATATTTTAGAAACATCAATTTTTCTTTTAGCTATTCTGTTTTCAATACATATTCTTTGAACTATAAACATCGAGCAAACTAAATTTATAGTAAAACTTCCACCATAGCTTAAAAAAGGAACAGGAACACCAGTCAAAGGTATAAGTGCTAAAATACCACAAAAATTAACTACTATATGTAAAAACATATAAATAGCAATACCATAACATATAATAGAATTTCTTAAATTGCAGCCTTCTTTAGCTATTTTAACGACTCTATAAAGGATAAACACATATCCTAATATAAATAAAACACCAAAAATAAGACCTAATTCCTCTACCATGATAGGAAAAATAAAATCAGTATGAGCTTCTGGCAAATATAAATATTTTTGAGTTGAATTACCAGCGCCCTTACCAAAAAGACCTCCATTATTTATAGCAATAAATCCATTACAAACTTGATAACCTGTATCTTCTTGATATCTAGTACAAGGAGCTTTAAAAGTAAGTCTACTCTTTTGCATGTCTGTTAAAAAATTACTACCACTTAAAATAAAAACAATACCACACACTAAAACTGCTCCACTAGCTATTTTAATTGTTCTGATAAGTTGATTACCATCAAATGGAATTGCAAAAAAAGTGAAAAATACTATACCACCTATTATAATAGCAGTCCCTAAATCAGGTTGCATAACAACTAAAAGAAATATAACAATAGACACAGCAAGTGGCATAAAGAAAGCATATTTTGACCGAAGTTTTTTATACATTTCACCATAAAACACACCCATATAAACAATTAAAACTGTTTTTGCGAACTCACTTGGTTGAAACCTAAATGGCCCTACATTTATCCATGAACGAGCACTATTAGTGAATTCTCCGTAAATAATTAGATATATTAAAGTTCCTAAAATAAACAAAAGAGCTAAATGTATATACTTTTTATATTTCTTAACAGGAGTTCTAAGAATTATAAAAATGCTTATACCATAACTTACTATAATAAAAGCTAATTGTCTTAGAAAAAAATAATAAGGATTAGTATCATACTTCAAAACGGCACTAACGCTAGAAGCAGAAAGTACCATCATAACACCTATTATGCTATAGATTACACACATAATAAGTAAAGGTTTATCCATTTTACTAAAAATATTTATCTTTTTCATAGTCTCTTCTACTTAATGATACCACACAAATAGTATGATTTGAATATTTTTAAACATATTTTAATAACTATAACACTCTTATTTACATAAAATTATATTTTTTTATATTAACTAGGTATTTCTAATAACAAAATGCGAAAATATACATACATTATTATAGATAGTTAAAGGAGGAAAGACTATGTATTATTACGGATATAGTGGTGGTTATGGAAACTCTTGTGGAATGAATTGTTGCAATACACCTTACTATGGAAATTATGGATATGGAAATAATGGATATGGTTATGGAGCAGCTATAATTTTAGTATTATTTATATTATTAGTCGTAGTATTTGGTGCAGGTTTCCTAAACTACAATAATAACTAGAATAGAAGAGTTAATCTCTTCTATTTTAAAACATAAGATTGTATCATATTTTGTTCTAAAAATTAATTTATTATTGCTTTTCTGTGCTTTTTATTATACAATTAAAAGACATAGGAGTGATAAAATGTACAAAAACTTAAAGATTTTAGATGAAAAAGACAAAATATTACATGAAAAAAGCAAAGATGCCACTTTTCCACTTAGTGAAAAAGACATTGAACTAATAGAAGATTCTCTTGAATACTTAAGACTAAGCCAAGATGAAGAAAAAGCCGAAGAACTTGGATTACGTGCTGGAATGGGACTTGCTTTCCCACAACTAGGGTTACTAAAAAGAATATTTGTTATATCATATATGCAAGAAGATGGTAGTTTTATTGAATACACTGTTATTAATCCTACTATAATTAGCTATTCAAGTGAATTAATATTTGTAGAAGAAGGAGAAGGATGTTTAAGTGTTAACCGTGAAATAGATGGAATAGTACCTAGACATGCTAGAATAACTGTAGGATATTATGATATTCACGGTAATTATAAAGAAGAAAGAGTTAGAGAAGAAATATCAGTTGCTTTTCAACATGAAATGGATCATTTAGAAGGAATTTTATTTACTGATAAAATAGATAAAAAAAATCCATACAAAAATATGGACATAATGAGAAGTATATAAAACATATTTCTCTTTTCTTTTACTAATTTTTATTTTATAATATATATAATAAAGGGTGATAAAATGAAAAAAGCAAACATATTCAGAAGTATATTCTGGGGACTAATAATGTTAATACTTCTATCATTAGGCATAGTAGGTGTACTACATAATATAAATTCCTATAAAGAAAAAGAAAAAGATTTAGAAAGAATAGTTACATTATTTAATAATAATTCTACTATAAAAGATTACGAAAAAGTTGACACAAAAATTAAAGCTTCAATCGAAGGCAAAAACATTATAATAGATTGTAAAACTGTAACAGATAAAGAATATATTTTTACTTTTAAAAGAAGTTATTTAGAAACTAACATAGCAAAAGACGACACTTTAGGTCGCGTAATTATTATGGTTTTGGCAGATTCTATATCAGTTAACAAAGGCAATTTTGAAGGAGATACCTATGACATGTTTACTAATAATATTGTTGACGACTACAAATTAAAAGATGGAATTGAATTTAATGACAAAAACGACAGACAAACAGTTAAAATAAGTTTAGAAACTTCAGTTAAAAAATCATAACATTCAAAAATAGTGTCTATAAAACACTATTTTTTTCTTGAATTCATCATCTTTAAAAAGACATTTCTCTTTTTTAAAGTTTTCAAACTTTCTTTAAATTCTAATGATATCTCTGCAAAAACTTCTTTATTTATCTGAATACTATGTATTTCTTCTTTTTCTGAATGCGTTAGACTTTTAACAAAAGTAATAAATTCGTCCAAATCATTAAACTTATTTAAAGATAAAATTTTATAAATATCTGTAGTAGATACAGAATTAAAAAATTTCGAAATTAAAAGCTCTGGTTTATTAACAAATACATCCTCCAAAAAATTAAAATGATTAAAAATCGCTAATCTAATATTCATTCTATGATAAGAAGAATAAGCAAAAACTTTTCTACTATTTATAAAATCATCAAGACCTTCAATACTACCATAAATTGCATAATAAACTAATTTAATTAACATCATCGAATTCTTTAAATCATTTAATTTCAAAACATAAGACGTATCTTGATATGCAGATACAATATTAGTTCTCATAAAATCACTTATTTGTATACTTAATTCTTTTTCTACTAATTCAATTTCTCTCAAAACATAATTATAATCATTTGATGCTAAGCTAGTATAATAGTGATTTCCATATCTGTATTTTTTTCCTAATCTTGTTATTTCTCCCATAAACTTCACCTATTTTTTCTTGCTCATAGTATGAAGAAAAACACTTTTTTTCCTTATTCTTATTAATGAGTCTTGCATTTCTTTAACAAGAGATACTAATGTATCATCAGAAACTTCAATAGCATTCCTTAATCTATCTAATTCTTGTGGACTCAAAGATTTAGCCGATTCATAAAATTCTTCTAAATCATTAATAACACCCAATCTGAACATTCTATAAATATCTTTAGTAGTAACCAAAGTAAAATCTGATGTAATATATTTAGTATTTTCAACAAATACTTCTTTTAATAATCCAAAATGATTGAAAATTGCTAGCCTAATTCTAATACAATTTACGCCACTACTTAAAAGTTCTTTTCTTTCACTTAAAAAATCTTCTAAACCATCAGTTGTGCCAAAAATAGATAAATATACTATTTTTAAAAATTTTAAAACATTATAAATTTCCCCAACATTAAATTTTAAATTATTATAATAAGCCCAATCAATATAATTTGTTAATTTATCATCTAAATTAAGTAATAGTTCACTTTTAATTCTCTGTAGTTCCTCATAAATAGCATGCTCTCTTTCTTTAAGTATAATATTATTTAAGATACTATTTCTTTTTTTATATTCTAATTTAGTATCCCAACCACGAGAACTATAAAATGTTTCATTCACAATAAACACCCCACTATTTACATATCATACCATATTAACTACAATATGTCAAAAGTTATTCCTTTTAAAGACTGATTTTTAATAGAATTTACAATTATTAAATTTAATTTATCATAATCAACTTCTCCATTTTTTAAAGGGATTTTTTTATATTTGCTTATCTGGGCATATTGTTCTACTATATTATCTTTACTAAATGAATCTAAACCAAATTCTTTTTTTAATTTATCTTTATAAAGTAAATTTAACTTTTCTAAAATATATATTGCAACTTCATCCAAAGGTAAAACCTCTTCTTTTATTATAGTCATACAAGCTAAATTTAAAGCTATTTCTCCATCTTCTATTTTAGGCCACAATACTCCTGGAGTATCTATCAGATCTATTTTATCATTTATTTTAACTGTATTTAAACTCTTAGTAACTCCTGGTTTATTCCCTACTTCTAGTACTTTTTTATTAACTAATTTATTTATTAGTGTACTCTTGCCCACATTAGAGACTCCTACTATCATAACACGTGCTTTCTTAGGTAATAATCCTCTTTTTTTCCTTTTATCATTTTCTTCTTTCATTAGATATTCTACTTTATCTACAATTTCACTTTTTATTTTAGAATTATTAATATCACTCAAAATTACTTGGTAACCTTTATTCTCATAAAATTTTTTCCATTTATTAGTCATTTCTTTGTCACACAAATCATATTTACTCATTAATAATATTTTTTTCTTTTTAAAAGTAAAATCATCAATATCTGGAATAAATGAACTTTTAGGTATTCTTGAATCTATAACATGAATTACTATATCTACCAAATTTATTTTTTCCTTTATTAACCTTTTCGTTTTTGCCATATGCCCTGGGTACCAGTTTATATTTGTCGTATTTTGTTCTTTATTGTCGCCCATTTATATCACTTCCTTAGTTTTTTTATCATTTTTCTTTCATCTAATGGTAATATTTCACTTATTTGTTCATCATACAAATTATTTGCTAGGTAGATAGAAGCCTCTAATAGCGATTGTAAATTTTCATAAGGTGCTTTATCATAGTCTAATCTATATAACCAATCAAGATATTTAATTTTAGAAGCATTGTTAGGTCTTCCGTAGATAGCTTTGCCACTATGTAACCAGTAACCAAATTCAACATTTGTAGTAAAAGCCGCCATATCTGGTAATTTTCTAGGTATCCAAAATAAAATTACTGTCGCGTCTGTTAAAGCGATTCTTTCCCACATAGCTTGGTCTACATAATCTTCTTTAGGCTTCCAAGTAGAATATTCGGGAACATAAACTACTCCATCAAACCCTATTTGTTCTAAAATTTGACAAGCCTCAGTTCTCCAAGAAGAAACATTTTCTCCCCGTGGGGTTGGTCCTGCTAAAAATATAGATTTTTTTCCTTTTATAACCTCTTGATCTGAATAATTAATTGTCATATTACACCTCTCTCATTTATTTATATAAATTTTTTAAAACATTTGTAAGACAATCCTCTGCATTTAAATTGCTATTTTCTGAAAACCTAATTCTAACTAATTTCCCTTTTATTTTAAATATATAGGGATTTTTTGTCTTTATAATAAAATCCAATATTCTTTCATTACTAGGTTTTCTTCTGTCTATTTTTATATCTGTTATTTCATCCACATCTTATAATTTTACATTGTCAAGATTTACATTTCTACAACGTTCTAATATCTCTCTTAATTCTTTAATATTATATTTATTCATAAAATCACACTCCAGCTTAATTATATATTTAAATATAATTATTGTTAAATGTGTAATTTTAATTTTTATTTACTCATTAATTGTACTTTCTATTTTTGGTTGTTCATCTGCATATTGATAATTAAGTGCATTTTCTTTAGATATCGCAGATTTATTTGTTTCCTTTTCATATAAATCTCTTGTACCTTTTGCAACGCCTCCACCTCTTTTAGCAACTTTCAAATTTTCTGTTAGTCCTTGTGGGTGTTCTTGTCTTGCAATATCTCGTGTTGCAATCTCTCCTATATTTGTAAGTGCAACTTCTATATCAGTCATATTATCTCTTAAAGATTCTTTTCTTAGTCCTTTTAACTCCTTGTATTCATTAGCTTTCATTCCAGACCATCCTTTATAAATTTCATTGGTTAGCAAAGCATATTCTATTGGTTTGGTTATGCCTCCTTCTTTCCAAACGTCCGTAAGTTTAAATCTATCTACTATACCCGTTAATCTAGCCTTAATCCATTCATCAGGATATCCTTTACTACGATAATAATTGACTGCACGATTTATAGCAATTTCAGGATCAAATACTTCATCAATTCTTTCACTTCCAAGATTTGCAAGCCACATTTTAAAAGGTTCTGCTTTTGGACTGGGTATAGATTCAATTAATCTAAACATATTTTTTGTATCCAGCATATCAGTATAACGCATTTTTCCATCTTTTGCCTTTAATTTTAAAGTGTCACAATTTGTGACGGTTTCATTTCCTTCTTGAATCATTCTTGATTTCAGCGTTCTCCAATAATGAGATGGATCTTTACTTTCTGTTAAAACACTAATAACATCAACTACACTAAAATAATAATCTTCTTTTTCACTATCCCAAATACTTCTTATTTCTTTAT
>CANSWR010000028.1 GCA_947650795.1 uncultured Bacillota bacterium
AAAAAGTTATAAAAATTCATAAAAAGTACTTGATTTATATTAGCAAGTTTGAAAGGAGACTATGTATGAAAAAATATAGTAATAAATGGTTATGTCTTGCAGGAGGAATGCTATATGTGATAATGTCTATTGTAGATAGATTTATTAGCAAGATTCCAGATTACATTTACATTCCTTTAGCTGTTATAGGAATTGTTATGATATTTATAGGAGCATATTTCACTAAAAAGGAAAGTAAATAAATTATAATTTGAAAGTGAGATGAAATATTTTGAAAAATAAAAAGCTAATGAATTGGATAATTGCCATTATAGTTGCAATTTTGTATCTATCAGTAAGTTTTATATTTGATATATGGGCATTCTCTTGGCTTATATGGGTTGTCTATGCAATTTATAGATTTATTGCAAAATAAATAAATTACAATTTGAAAGAGAGATGAAAAAATATGAATACTGAAATTCAGGCTGTTATTGAAAAATTTAAGGAAGTAAGAGATATATTGAAAAAGTTTGATAACAGAGATGAGGCAATAGAATATCTAGTTAATGAAACAAAGTTATCCAAAGAAGAATGTTCTACTGCTTATGATATTATTATAAAAATTGAAGACTAAATTACAATTTAGGAGTGAGAAGAAAAAAGAGGAAAAAAAGTTAAAGCAAATTTTTGAAGTTTGCTTTTTTTGATACTTTTTAGATACAAAAATTTTATATACTTCTAATTGTTAAAAACATGAGATTAGGAGGAGATTTATGAAAAAGAATGTTTTAACGATTTTAGGAGTAGTGGGGGTTATTGCAATTTTAGGATTAATTTTTATGCCTAGAGAAAAATTGAAGGAAATGAATATTCCATTTGTGGGTAATGAAAAAAATAAAGAAAATGAAGAAAACAAAGGAACAATGAAATTCATTAGTGATATTTTACCAACTGATTATAAAAATGGCTACTTTTACATTAAACATAATGGAGAAGAAGAAAATATAATGTATTTCGATTATGATGCTAAAAAAGAAGTTTATGTATGTAATAAACCAAATTGTAAACATGATAGTGATTCTTGCTCTTCATATTTTGATTTTGCTGAGTCTAATGAATTATTCTACTATAATGATGCTTTATATACGCTTAATTCATCAGCTGGTGGTGTTTCAATGAGTATTACAGCAGATGGAATTGTAAGCGATACTACAGGTTCACCATCTACAATTTATAAAATGAAATTAGATGGAACAGATAAGGAAAAATTATTTACTGCTCCAAGTGGAACAAAAATATCTATGCCTTTTGTTATGAAAGGAAATATGCTATATGGATTTTTAGAGAAGAGTAAAGTAGAAGAAGGAAGTGGACATACATTCACAACATCAGTAACAGAAAGAAAATTGGTAGCCATTAATCTTAGTACAGGGAAATATGAAGAACTTACAAATGGCTTACACGCATCCTTGATTGGAACTTATAACGATAAACTTGTCATCCAAGAGATTGATTATATTAAAGATCCAGATAGTTTTGGAGATAATACTAATGCTTTTAGAGATAATCTTTATAATTCTAAAACAAAAATAAAATTATTTGATGTTGAAACCAAAAAAGAGGAAGTTATATTTGAAGAAGTATTCAAAAATATTGAGAGTATGCAATTTTACAAAAATGGTATCTATTTTATTGGAGAAAAGAGTAAAAATTTAGAATATTTTGATTTTGCTACAAAGAAAGAAGAAACAATAAAAGAGCTTCCTCAAAGTAATATGGAACTCGGAACTACCATAGATGATAAAATATTAGTTTATGCTTATAAAAACAAAGATGCTAAAGTTGGTGCTTCTTATTATATTGACTTAAAAAATAAAGAAATGAAGGGATTTTCTTTAAAAGATAAAAATGAATATTTAGTAGAAATTTTAGCTAGTAATGATGATTATTACTTTGTAGAAACAGAAACTATTTTAGGAGATGTTTATACTACTTGGGCAGGAACTAAACAACAAGATATTATAGGAACTAATTATGCTTTAATTAAAAAGGCAGATTATTGGGCATCTAAAGCAAATTATATTAAAATGACAAATGCAAAGTAGGTGATACTTATGTTAGAAATAAAAGATTTATGTAAAAGTTATGGTAGTAAAAAAGTTTTAAAAAATATAAATTGTAAATTATCAAATGGTGTATATGGACTTCTCGGACCGAATGAGGCTGGGAAGTCAACACTTATGAATATTATTACAACTAATTTAAAAGCCGATTCAGGTAGTATTTTGTGGAATGGTAAAGAAATAAACAAATTAGGTAATGATTATCGTGGTATTTTAGGCTATATGCCACAACAACAAGGTTTATATAATGGATTTACTGGATATATGTTTTTAAACTATATTGCCGTTTTAAAAGATATTCCTAAAAATTCTATGAAGGATGAAATAAAAAGAGTTACTGAAGCTGTCAATTTAACAGATAATATCAATAAGAAAATAGGTACTTATTCAGGTGGAATGAAACAAAGGCTTTTAATTGCAAGTGCTATTATTGGAAATCCTAAGTTGATTATATTCGATGAACCAACAGCAGGACTTGATCCAAAAGAAAGAGTTCGAGTTAAGAAGATGCTTTCATCTCTATCTAAAGATAAAATCATTATAGTTGCAACTCATATTGTACCAGATATTGAGAATATGGCTAAAGACATTTTAGTCTTGAAAGATGGTGTTTTACTTAAAGAAACTGAGTCTGATAAACTGATAGAACAATATACTCCAAATGGTAATTTAGAAGATGTTTATATGAGTATTTTTGCAGGTGATGAAAAAGCATGAGAATCACAAGATTTGAATTATTAAAAATTATAACCAATAAACTCTTTATTGTAGCATTTTTAATATTATGGGTTTTAAATCTCTTATTCTTAAATTATCAAAACTATAGTGAAAGTAAAAATGAAATTCCTTATGAAGCATATAAAACCTTAGAAATAGATTTAAAAAGCAAATCTATGGCAGAAAAAGGCAAATATATTGATAACCTTTATGAAAGAGCAAAGGCAATTAATATTATTTACAATATTCAAAGTAATGCCAAAAGTGAAAATCAAGCGATAAGAGAATATGCTGATTCTTTGCGTGAAGAAAATAAAGAACTTTATAATAAATATTATGAAGAATCTAAAAATCCAACATGGAAATATACAGGCAATGGTGATACAGAGTGGTCTTTTTTAGAGAGTATTAAAAATGATTATAATAAAGTGTCTAATTATCAAGGTACAATAAATGATATACTAGAAGAAGCTGAAACTCAGCAAAATGTTTCTATTTTTAAGACCAATGATGAGGTGTCTTTAAAAAGTATCACTAAAACAGCAGATACTTATAAAGATATGAAAGGCATTAAAACAAACTATGAAATAGGAGAGGGTATAAAGAAAATATCTAATACTACTTTAACAGATTTTTTTGTACTAATTTTGATATTTATTCTTTCAACTATATTAATTACAGAAGAAAAGGACAAGAATCTATTTACAATTATAAAAAGTACAAAGAATGGTAATGGGAAAACAATAATGGCAAAAATAATGACATTATTTATTGGAGTTTTATTAATTTGTTTATTATTCTATGGTACAAATTATATATATTATTTATCTACCTTAGGATGTGGAAATATATTTGCTAATATACAAAGTGTACCACTCTTAATGCTTTCTACTCTTAAAATAAATATTTTAGAATACTTATTTATTTTGTTTGGAGCAAAGGTGATTTTTGTATTTCTTCTTTCAATGATTATGTTCTATCTTTCTATTAAATTTAACAATACAGTTGAGAATATTTTTGTTTTCTTTATCATAATTTTAGTTAATTTTATAATCTATCAAAGTATTGATCCAACATCTAGTATTAATATTATAAAATCCTTTAATTTAATAAGTCTTCTTAATACAAATGAAATATTTAGAATATATGATAATTTAAGGTTTTATAATATATTAGTATCAAAAACAAGCACATTACTTGTTTTTGAGGTCATAACAATTATTTTATTTATAATATTATCATTTATTAAATATTTAAAGAGTATGAATATTACGATAAAAGAAAATGTAATATTGGAAAAAATAAAAAAATTCAAAATTTTAAAAAATATAAGATTTAATAGTATATTCTCTTTTGAAACTTATAAATTATTATTTGTTAATAAGGGTTTCTTTATTATCATTCTTTTTGCAGTATTCACTATATTTAATTTTAGAAATCAAAACTATAATATGTCCTATAACGAAATGTTTTATAAAAATTATATGGATATTCTAAGTGGGGATCTTACACCTGAAAAAGAAACTTTAATAAAAAACACTTTAGAAGAGTATGATAAGGCAGAAGTTCAGTTAGCACTTATTAATGAAAGAATAGAAAATGGTGAAATTACTAATATTGAAGGGAAAATGTTATCACAGCCTTATGAAGATATACTAGCAACAAGAGAAATATTTAATAGAATAGAAGAAAAATATGATTATATCAAAGAAAATTCAAAAGCATCCTTCGTTTATGATACTGGTTATAATAAATTATTTAGAGTAAATACAGACACTAACGAAAACGATATATATCTAATCGTAATTACTATAATTATTCTTACGAATCTGTTTATTATGGAATATAGAACAGGATTTATTCAGATTTTGAATGCTACAAAAAAGGGTCGTAAAAAAACAGCTAAAAACAAGATTATAACCTCATTACTTACTTGTACATTTATTTATATAATAAGTATTATTCCTGAAATATTAGGAACACTTAAAATGTATGGATTGGAAAATTTAAGTGATTCTATTATAAGTTTAGGAGTATTTCATAGTTTGCCAGCAAGTATTTCGATTCTTTCTTATTTAATTATGTTTTATATAGTTAGATATGTTTCCTATATTTTACTTATTCTTATTATTCTATATATTTCTTTAAAACTTAAAAATATGGTATTTGCTTTTATAACATCTATTTTTGTATTATTAATACCTATTATTATAAGTGCTTTAAAAATTGCAAAGAGTAGTGTGTTCCCACTCATGAATTTATCTATAATTGGAAGCAATATTCTTGCTTGTTTCTTTGTTCCTGCCATAGTAATTATAAGCATTTTCTTGTATAATAGTATTGTTAAGAGATTGGAGTGATAATCTATGAGCAAAATATTAATTGTTGAAGATGAAATGCCAATAGTAGATTTAATTTCTATGGGATTAAAAGCTAATGGTTATAAGATAGATTATGCTCTTGATGGAGAGGTAGGAGCAGATCTAATTGAGAAAAATCATTACGATTTGATTTTACTTGATATAATGCTCCCTAAGTTTGATGGATATGAACTTTTAGAATATGCGAAACAAGAACAAATTCCAGTTATATTTATTACAGCTAAAGGAGAACTTAAAGATAAGGTAAAAGGACTTAATATGGGAGCAGATGATTATATTGTGAAACCATTTGAAATGGAAGAACTTATCGCTCGTGTTAATTCCCTTCTAAGGAGGTTTAAAGGCACTATTAGTTTACCAAATATTAAAATCAATACAAAGACTCATGAAGTACAAAAAGAGGGCTTAAAAGTATCTTTAACACCAAAAGAATATGATTTACTTATCTATTTAATTGAAAATGCAGGTAATATACTTACAAGAGAACAAATTTTAGCAAGTGTTTGGGATAAAGAGATGGAAGATACTAGAACAGTTGACTTGCATTTAGCAAGACTTCGTAAAAAATTAGGTCTTGAGAATGTTATAAAAACTTTACCAAAAGTCGGCTATCTTTTTGAGGTGTAATATGAAATTCTCATTTAAAGTTGTTATTGGAACAATGCTAATTGTTGTTGTTATGTTTTCACTATCAGGAATTATTTTAATTCATGAAAATTTTAAAAATTCTTATGAGTTACAAATGAAGACTAATTATGATGAACACAATTTAGAAAAATATAGTATTGAAACGAATATAAACGATAATTTACTCGCTGATGGAACAGTCAATTTAACAGAATTAGAAAATTACCTATATACTTTAACATCCTATTTAGGCAATTCAAGAAAACTATCCATAGTCTTAAATGATGATAGTATATGGAATAATGTTCCTTTTGAGTTAAATTATAAAGAATGTAAAACTTCTTGCATAAAGTCTTATGATTCCCAAAAATATAGTATTTTAAAATCAACAATATCTATCAATAAAGAAAATATTGAAATTATAAGTATTTATGATATTTCTGATATTTTTGCAGTAAGAGATCAGAACTTATTAAAATTTTATATTATAGATGCAGTTTTAATTGTACTATGTGGATGTTTAACAACAATATTTGCAAGATTTTTAACAAAGCCAATAAAGAAACTTAATGAGACAACAAAATTAGTGGCTGAAGGCAATTTAGATATTAAAATAGATGTAAAAGGAAATGATGAGATAGGAGAATTATCTAAGTCTTTTGTTAAAATGATTGATTCTATTAAAAAAAGACAAAATGAGTTAGAATTATCAGTGAAACAACGAGAAGATTTTATTTCCAATTTTACCCATGAATTAAAAACTCCAATGACTTCAATTATGGGATACACAAAAGTATTAAAGAAAGATAAGTACAGTAAAGAAGATAAGGAAAAAGCTCTTGATTATATTTATAGTGAAACAAAAAGATTAGAAACACTTTCTCATAAATTACTAGACTTAGCTTCTCTTAGTGAAGATAAAATTATTCTTAGTAATATAAACACAACAGATTTTTTTAAAGAAATAAAAGAAATAGCTAGTAAAAGATTTCAAGATATTCATATCAATTTAGATGTAAAAGAAGAAACTATTTTAGGAGATAAAGAATTATTAACTACTTGCATTATGAATTTAATTGAAAATGGTTATAAAGCAAGCGATAAAGAAAAGAATATTGAAATTATTGGTAAGTCTTTTAAAGATAAATATAGAATTACAATTATTGATAATGGTATTGGTATAAAGAAAGATGAAATAGATAGAATTACAGAAGATTTTTATACGATTGATAGATCAAGAAGTAAAAAGACAGGAAGTTATGGTTTAGGACTAGGAATAGTATCAAAAATTCTAGCACTACATCATGCGAAATTAAATTTCAAAAGTGAATTATGTAAAGGAACGAAAGTAAGTTTTGATTTGGAGATGGCAGAGAATGAAGAAAAATAATTATTTATTAATAGTATGTACAATTTGTTTTTTCGTTGCCATCTTTGCTCCAATTGTCATTCTTTATGGGTTAGAAGATAGGAATGTGCATTATCTTAATAGTGTTTCTTTAAGTATGATGAACGAGAGTAATAAAAGTTATGATAATGCTATTATAAATATGGTATATGCAAGGTATAACAATAATAAATATAATGTAGATACAGCTGATGAAAACGATTATGCTGTTCCTGAAATAGAAATAGATGGGGAGCGTTATATTAATGAAAGTTTAGTAAAATTAAAAGAATTAGAGAGTATTGGATTTATAAAAAGTAATTTTTTTGATTATATTGCAACGAATAAACGAGTAATTACGAGAACAAATGAATTTCATGTTGAAAACCTAAATTACTCTAAAAAAAGATTATTTCTTTCTAATGATGATTTTAAAGTAGCTTTCATGTCTTTTGAGGTAGAACACATAACAAACAAGATAATTGCAATAAAAATACCAAAGGAATATATTGTAACAAAAAAAGAAATATTAGAAGACTATATTAATTACTTGAATCTAAATAGTGAAGATTGGATTTTTGAAAGTAGTTCTGTATCTTCTAAGACTAAAAAAATTGAAATTAAAATAGAAAATATTAATGATTTTGTTTCTATCTCCATTGTTCCGTATTCATAGAAAATAATATAGATACAATCTTGATACAATAATTTTATATAATACCACCAGAAGTAGGTGGTATTATAGTTAAAACTAAGAAAAAACATTTAAAGAAACGATATAAATTAAGAAGAGATGAAGTTTGTCTATAACTCATACCATAATTAACATGGTAAGTAAGACAAAGGCCAATAATATATTGAGAAGAATAAGCACGATTGATATTAATAGGAGACTTAAGAAAATCTTTAAAGTCATTAGTAATGGTAGGTAAATCAATGTTAAACTTACGATAAATGTAATGCATTTTAAAAAGAGTAGGATCAGTTTCAAATTTCTTTTGGTCAGCAAGAGTTAAAGAAGCGAGATTTCTTAAGTAGTAAGGACAATTCATATTCTTGCAAACATAAACATCAAAGTCTTCTCGAGAAGCACGATGGTTTAGTTGATACTGACAATAAGGACACTTAAGAATAACATCTTTATCTTTGTTGGGATTAGTAGAGAAAGCTTCTCCACATACTTTACAAAGAAATTGAGTTTGCTTGTTATTGTTATCATAAAGATAGTTTTTAGGAGCACCACAATAAGGACAATGAACATCAATAATAATATCACTACCATTACGACGTTTAATAGGTTTGATATTATAGTCTTTAATAAGTTGCTTATAATCTTTTTGCTCTAGTTTAACAAAAGGTTCAATGATAGGTTGTTAATCAACTTTAAATTGTCTATATTCTTCTTTAGTAGGCTTATTAGAGATATTAACATCTTCTACTTTGATAAATTTAGACAAAAAGATGATAATTTTCCAAGAAATTTTATTAATTCTATTTAAAAAGTTAATAATTAGTGATATGATTTTAGACATGACAGATACCTCGTTTCTATGGTTATTTGATTTCTAAAATCATTATACGAGATACTGTCATTTTTTGATAGAGAAAAATAGTAAAAAATATAAAAATACAACCCTAAAGAGGGAGGTATTAAGTTCTTAGGTAGTAAATCTAGAAAATATAAGAAAAAAATAAGTGGTAGTGATATAAACCTTACACACTACCCTTATCTAAAAGGAGAAAAGAAATGAATTTAGGAAATAATTTATACGAATCAAGAAAGAAAACAGGATTATCACAAGAAGAAGTTGCAGAAAAATTAGGAGTAAGCAGGAAAACTATTTCAAAATGGGAAACAAATGAAACTATCCCAGATATTTATCAAGCAAAACAATTATCTAAACTTTATAGTTTAACTTTAGATGAATTAATTAATTTTGACAAAGACTTACAAGAAATAGAACAAGTTATTAAAAATACTAATGAGGAAAAAGAGTCAAAGATAGATTGGACAAAAACTTTGGGAAAAAAGTATCCAATACTTTTAGAGTATCAAAACAAAATTAATATAGAAGAATATGCCCAGAAAATTAGAGAAATGCTTATTAAATTACAAAAAGAAGAAAACTTTAACAACCTTGATAGTATGCTAATTTTAAAAGATATTTTATATCATGAATGGAAAGATAAAAAATAAAAATGGTAAAAGTCAAAAATAATTGATATGGAAAAACCTTGCTTAGTGAAAATAAAAGTGAGGTTTTATTATATTTTAAATTAAGTTTTGTATTAAAAAATAGACTCTATAGAACTAATAGACACACATAATTGACACATTTCTTAATATCATGATATACTAAACTCATAATATAAAAGTAAATGAAAGAAGTGACAAAATGAAAAAAACTAAATTAGATTTATTAATGAAATTCCCAATGATATTTGGATTATTTTGTTTCACATTTGTATTTGTAGCGAGATATATAAGACCTATAATTGAAGTGAAACTTCCCTTTAAATTAGATATAATATCTGCTTTAGGTATAGTAGGATTTGGTATCTCTTTTAGCATATCACTAATATATTTAATATATTCTATAATAAAATATAAGAAATATAAGAAAGGAAAAAAGTGAAAATATTATATTGTTAAACAACATTTTAATATGATATAATTTTATTAGGTGAAGAAAGTATATGTTTAATGAAAATGAAATAAAAAGTAAAATGGAAAAAGCAATTGAAAATTTAGAAATTAGATTTACTACAGTAAGAGCAGGAAGAGCTAACCCAAACATATTAAGTGGTATTTTAGTAGATTATTATGGAACTCCTACACAAATAAATATGATAGCAACTGTAAGCGTTCCAGAAGCAAGGCAATTAATGATAAAACCTTTTGATAAAAACTCATTAAAAGAGATAGAAAAAGCTATATATGCTGCGAATTTGGGAATGGCGCCTACTAATAATGGAGAAGTAATAATACTTACAGTACCTGAATTGACAGAAGAAACAAGAAAATCATATGTAAAACAAGTTAAAGATATGGCAGAAGAAGCTAGAATTGCACTTAGAAATATAAGACAAGATGCAAATAACTTAATAAAAAAGCAAGAATATGCTGAAGATGAAGAAAAGAGATATTTAGAAAGTGTTCAAAAATTAATAGATAAATATAATCTAACAGTTGAAGAAAAATTTAAAGAAAAAGAAAAAGAGTTACTCAGTATATAACTAAGTTCTTTTTATAATATTTCAAAATTTTTATTAAAACAGTTGAAAAGCAAAACATTATTTGTTAAAATTTAACTATCTTTAAGAAGCAAAGTAGTATTTAAAATTATTTATAGAGAGTTAGTGGTAGGTGGAAACTAATAATACTTAAATATGAAATTTCACTTCAATAAAAATAAAGATTCGTAATAAAGGCGTTAACTTTAATAAAGATGCATAATAACTTTATGAATTAAGGTGGTACCGCTGACTATAAGTCAGTCCTTAAAACATAAAGTTTTATTTTTTTAGGAGGAAAAAATGAAAAAGAAATTAGAAGATTTACTTAACTTTGCAGTTTCTGAGATTGAAAATGTAGAAACAGAAAATGATATGAACTTAATAAAAAGTAAATATTTAGGAAAAAATAGTGAATTTACAAATATTATGAAAGAAATGAGTGGCTTATCCATAGAAGAAAAAAAAGAAATAGGATTGCTAACTAATGAATTTAGAACATCATTTACTGAATGCTTTGAAAAAAAATTAAATGAAATAAAAACAGAAGCGCTAAACAAAAGGCTAGAGAATGAAAGAATTGATATTAGTTTACCTGGAAAAGGAATAAAAACAGGATCACTTCATCCTCTAACACATATAAGAATGGTTTTAGAGGACTTATTTGTTAGCATGGGATATGATGTAGTAGAAGGCCCTCAAGTAGAAACAGACGATTACTGTTTTGAAAAACTGAATATTCCTAAAGACCATCCTGCTAGAGATATGCAAGACACTTTCTATATAACAGAAGAAATGTTACTAAGAAGTCAAACAAGCTCAGTGCAAGTAAGAACAATGTTAGCTAATAAAGAAAAAACACCTATAAAGATGATATGTCCAGGAAAAGTATATAGAAAAGATGACGATGATGCTACACATTCACATCAGTTTATGCAAATGGAAGGATTAGTAGTAGATAAAAATATAAGTTTAGCTGATTTAAAAGGAACTCTTTTAAAATTAGCAAGAGCACTCTTAGGAGAAAACACTAATATTCGTTTCCGCCCTAGTTACTTTGGATTTACAGAACCTAGTTATGAAGTAGACGTGACATGTTTTAAATGTGGTGGAAAAGGATGTCCATTATGTAAAAATATTGGTTGGATAGAAATATTAGGCTCAGGAATGGTACATCCTAATGTGCTAAAAATGTGTGGTTATGACCCAAAAATATATACAGGATTTGCTTTTGGAGTAGGAATAGAAAGACTAGCTATGTTTAAATATGGAATAACAGATTTAAGAAATTTCTACACAAATGATGTAAGATTTTTAGATAACTTTAGTAGAAAGGATGTGAAATAAATGATATTCTCTAAAAAGTTTGTAAATGAATACATAGATATTAAAGACAAAAACATTAAAGAGTTAGCAGAAGAAATGACTAGAGTAGGAAATGAATATGATGAAGTAGGCCCTTTAGTAAATGCTACTAAACTTGTAATTGGAGAAGTAGTTGAATGTTCACTTCATCCAGAAAGCGATCATCTTCATATAACTAAAATCAATGTAGGAAATGAAATATTAGATATAGTTTGCGGAGCGCCTAATATGAGAAATGGAATAAAAGTAATAGTCGCGCTTCCAGGAGCTATATTACCAGGTGGTACAATAAAAGAAAGTACTATAAGAGGTGCAAAAAGTAATGGAATGTGTTGCTCATTAGCTGAACTAGGATTAGACAAAAAGTTTTTAACAGAAAAAGATATTAATGGAATACATGAATTACCTTTAGACGCACCTGTTGGAGAAGATGTTATAAAATATTTAGAACTAGATGACGAAATAATTAATTTTGAATTAACTAGTAATAGAAGTGATTTACTAAGTGTACTAGGACTTGCATATGAAGTAGGAGCTATATATAACTTAAAAGTAAAAGAACCTACTAGTAATTACAAAGAAGTAGAAGATAACTTTAAAGATAATATGACTCTTAGTGTAGAAACAGAAGCATCACAAGTATTCTTACTTGGAAACGCTACAGATGTTAAAATAACTCAAAGTCCATCTTTCATAAAAAATAAATTAATCGCCTCTGGAATAAGACCTATAAATAATGTAGTAGACATATCAAACTATGTTATGCTAGAAACAGGACAACCTCTACACTTTTATGATGCTGATAAAGTAGGAAACTGCCTTAAAGTAAGAGTGTCTAAAGAAGGAGAAACACTTATAACATTAGATAACCAAGAAAGAATACTTACTAATGATGACATAGTGATATGTAATAAAGAAAAAATAATCGGTCTAGCAGGAGTAATGGGAGGATTAGATACAGAAGTAACAGAAGATACTAAAAACATTTTAATCGAATCAGCTCAGTTTGATAAAACTTTAGTAAGAAGAACATCTAAACGCATATTAAGAAGTGAAGCTTCAAGCAGATTTGAAAAAGGAATAGACGTTAAAAGAACTTATCTTGCTATGGAAAGAAGTAAATGTTTGCTTGAAAAATATGCCTCAGCAAAAATAAGTAAAGACACTATCATATATGATAAATCAGATAAAGAAGAAAAAACAGTTGAGATAACACTTAACAAAATTAATTCAGTCTTAGGCATGAATCTTACTTTAAATATAGTTGAAGATGTATTTGATCGTTTAGGTTTTGCAAGCGAAGTTAAAAACGAAACATTTCATGTAAATATTCCTTCAAGAAGATTAGACATAAATATAGAAGAAGATTTAATTGAAGAAGTAGGAAGAATATATGGAGTAGAGAATGTAGAAGCACATTTACCTGTAGTTCCATCTACACCAGGATACATTGACAAATATTTAAGAGATATAAAAATAAGATTATCTTCTCTAGGATTAAATGAGGTAATATCATATTCTTTGGTATCAGAAAATAATATAAATAAAATTCCTAGTGACAAAGAAACAATTAAAGTAAAAGAACCATTAATAGAAGAAAAATCAATCTTGAGACAAAGCTTAATTCCATCGCTAATGGAAATTTATGACTACAACAAAGCTAGAAATAATAAAAATGTAAGTATATTTGAAATTGGAGAAACATTTTATAAAGAAAATGACAAATACATACAAAAAGATAAATTAGGAATACTTATGTCAGGACTTTATATAAATGGAGTAAACAACATGATAGAAACAGATTTTTACTACATAAAAGGAATAATTGAAAACTTATTAAATTATCTGGGATATTCTAAAAGATATGATTTTGAAATACTTGATACTATAAAAATTCTACATCCATATCAATCAGCACAAATAATTGTAAATGGTCAAAACATCGGATTTTTAGGACGAATACATCCAAATATATATAAGGAAAATGTCTATATTTGTGAGCTAGACCTTACAAAACTAAAAGAAATTAAAGTAGGTGCTATAAAACACAAAGAAATTAGTAAATATCCAAGTATCAAAAAAGATTTATCATTTATATTTGACAAAGAAGTATTAAGTAAAGATATAATAAAAGACATTAAAAACTGTAGTAGTAAAATATTAAATAGTGTAAACGTATATGATGAATACAAATTAAATGGCACTAGAAGCTTAACGTTTACATTAACTTTCTTAGATGAAAAAGAAACACTTACTGAAGAAGTTGTTATGAAAGATTTCAATAAAGTAATTGACACTATAACAACTAAGTATAATGCGAAACTTAAAAATATGTAGTATAATCAGTATAGAAAGTAGGTGGGTCAGTGAAAACGGTTATAATATTAATTGCAATTACAGCCTCAACTTTAATAATTCTATATACTTTTATTACACACCGCTTATTAATTAAATTAAAAAATATTACTAAGAACGA
This sequence comes from uncultured Bacillota bacterium, assembly GCA_947650795.1. Lineage (GTDB taxonomy): Bacteria > Bacillota_I > Bacilli_A > RF39 > UBA660 > MGBC139354. The sequence continues at coordinate 14,293 of CANSWR010000028.1, forward strand.
ATGGCAAATATTAGAAAGAGAATTAAAGACAAAATTTGATTTAATACCATCAATCTTAGAAATAATAAAAACTTATGCAAAAAATGAAAATGATATTTTAAAAGGCATAATCGAATCCAGAAATAAATATACTGTAGCTTCAACACCAACTCAGCAAATGGAAGCAAGTAGTCAATTAACAGAAGCGTATAAATTAATAATAAAACGTAGTGAAAGTTCTAATGAATTAAAATCGGACCTTAACTTTTTAAAACTTAGTGAGTCATTAAAAGATACAGAAAATAAAATATATTCTGCAAGAAATAATTATAATGATGCAGTTCTTAACTTAAATAAAAAAATTAAAAAGTTTCCATCAAATATAATTGCAAATATATTTAAGTTTTCACCAGAAGTATTCTTTAAAGATATATAAAATTACATCAAGTACCTAAAGCTTACAATGGTAAGCTTTTTTTGGAGGAATTATGAAAAAAATCTTATTATTAATCATGCTACTATTTTTTATGCCTATAACAGTATTAGCAGTTAAAGACTCTGATACTGAATATGAAATAACAGACTTTATTATAGATGCTTCACTAGATACATATGGTAATATGAAAGTAAAAGAAATAATAAAAGTAGAAGGAAATTATAATAGTTATACTAGAGATATCATATACAGAAACAGTGCATATCAAAAATTTACAGCTAAAGAAGAGGATTTTAAAAGTAGTGATATATATAATCCTAGCAATATAACTTTATACAAAGTAGGAACTATAGAGTATGAAGGAGAACTTAATTTTGATGCTTTTAATAAAGATATAAATATAAGCGAAGAATGTTTAAAAATAAAAAACTGTTATCAAAAATTTAATATAAAAGATGGATTAAGTTTAAAAATATACAATGAGACTATAGAAGACACAACATATTTTTACATAGAATATTTACTTGGAAATGTCGTAGTATTACATAAAGACATAGCTGAACTTTACTATAATTTTATAAATGAAAAATTTGAAGATAAAATAAATCATTTTAAACTGAGAGTAATTCTGCCAAACGAGTCAAAAGAATCTATAATGTTATGGACACATATTCTTCAAAAAGAAAAAATATCTTATTTAAAAGATGAAAAAGAAAACATTTATTATGGTGGATATTTAGAAGCCTCTAAAATAGATAAAAATACAACTATAGATATGAGAATGTTGTTTCCGAAAAATTTAATAAACACTGACCATTACTTCTTAAAGAAAAGCAATATAGAAGCTTTAAATAAAATATTAATTTTAGAAAATAAAAAAGAAAATCCTCATATAGAAAATAAAAATAATTCTAACAAGGGGTTCATAGTAAATATAGTTAGCTACATTTATATAATAATTACTATCTGTATGATTATTTATATTCATGTAAAATATGATAAAGAAATAAAACCTAGATTAAAAAGTAAATACTATTATGAATTTATAGAAGACTATGATATAACTCATATAGAATATTTATTTAATAAAAATATAAGTAAAACATCATTTATTACTAGTATTCTCAACATGATTTATAAAAAGAATATCTCATATAAACAAACGAAAAACCAAGATTTCGAATTAACTTTAATAACTAAAAATAATCTTAATAATTCTGAACTTAAAATATTAGATATCATTTTTAATGAAATAGGAACAGGAAATAAGACTACATTAAATAAAATAAAAAATTATATATGTAATAAAAAAGAAAACTTTAATAAATTATATAAGTCGTGGAAAAATGAATTAATAAATGAATGTATACTAAATAAATTCTTTATAGATAACTTATATATAAAACTCTATTTTTCTCTTTACAGTTTATTAGGACTTATGGTAATATTTATTCATATAAGTATGATGATATTTAATAAATTGACGCTAGTGGTATTTATATTGACTATTCTTTATATATTATACATTTTAAGTTTTACAAAAAGAACAAAGAAAGGTAGCATACATTATACAAAATGGAAAAGATTTAAAAAGTTTTTAAAAGATTTTGAAAAAATAGACAATAATAAATTACCTAAAGAAGAAACTTGGGAAAAATATTTAGTTTATTCTAATATTTTTGAACTAACACAAAGACTATGTGAAGTTATGAAAACAAAATCAAATAATAATTTCGACTATGAACTATATAAAACTTTTGTAGATAACTTTAATCAAATAAATATCATTAAATAATACGAGGAGGTGGAAGTATGACTTCTAAAACAAAAAATATAAACAAACTTAAACTACTTGACAAAGAAATAACATATATACAAAATGAAAGAATTAGAGAATCTTTAAAAATTATTATAGAAATGATACCAGACTATTTTTTCACAGAAGCAGCATCTAGTACAGGAAAATATCATCCAGAATTTTCACAAGGAGAAGGCGGATTATTAAGACACACAAAAGCAGCAGTTAAAGTTGCCAATACTTTACTAAGAAATGAAACAATAGGTAATTTATTTACAGAAGATGAAAAAGACTTAATAATATTCGCTTTAATAATGCACGACTCTGTAAAAAGAGGAGAAAATGAAAAATATACTAGATTTGATCATCCACTATTATCATCCAAATTAATAAATGATAACAAAGATAAGACACAGATGAATGAAGAAGAAATTACATTAATAAGAAGTATGATAGAAACTCACATGGGCCAGTGGACTAAAGATTATTTCGGACATGAAATTTTAGAAAAACCTACTACAAAATATCAAAAGTTTGTACATATGTGCGATTATATTGTAACTCAAAAATTCATCAACATAAATTTTGACGAAAATAATGACATCATATTTTAGTGGTGTTTTTCTTTACAACAATAATTTAATATTTTATAATATGCTTCAAAGGAGTATATAGAATGACAGAAGAAATGTATAGAAAAAAAATAGAAGAATATCAAACTACTTTAAATCTAATAAAACAATATGGTTTTGATACAACATCACTTTCTGAATATATAAAAGACTCATCCTCACAAGAAACAAAACATATAAACGGGATGATGTATATAGTTAAAGCTAGTCCTAAAATTAAAAACTTAAAAATACTAGAGAAAAAAATAAAAGAGTATTTAAAATATATAGAAATAGTAAATAAAGCAAAACTTCTTAGTAAAACAATAAGAGATAATGATATTTCACTTATAAAAGAAATAATATTGTCGCTAAGAGAATTAAGAGGAATATTAGATAGTACCCAAACCAACAATTTATTAATAATATATAAATTAATATATAATAGTATAAAAGAAGAAATATTAAGAAGTGAAGATTTACATAGCACTCTATTAGATTTAATTTTAACAGATGATTTTGATAAAAAACTTATTGGTAAATTAATTAAAAATGATATTGAAGAAATAAATACATTTGCATATATAAATAATAGTAGTTATAAAAGCTTAGAAAAAATATTAAAACTTTACAAAAAGCAAAACAAGCCCTTAACGGACGAATTAGTTATAAAAAGTATTTTATTATGTACTAACAATGAAATTATGGAAAAGAAATATAAAGAATTATTTAAAGAAGAAGAAGAAAAAAGCTTAAAAAGCATGTCTCAGATATTAACAAAATCTAAGTTATTAGAAAGAACATTAACTAAATATACAACACTTAAAAAACAATATACTCACAACAAAAATATCTTAAAAAAGCAAATGCCTGCATTTATACTTTCTTTAAGTCTATCTTTAGGATTAATGGGAGGATTCACTGGATTAGCTGCTTCAACTTGTCATAGCAGAAAATATAGAACAGAAACTATCACTTACACTAGTGAATCATCAGTACCTAATATACATGAATCTTGGGAATTATTTTTAGACTCACTAAGGGCAAAAACACGTATAGATTATGTACCATTAAGATATAAAGTAGATGGAGAAGAATATGTAATAAAGAAAACTTATGATGTATCTTCCAGTAAAATAGAATAAAAATTCTTCGCAAAGATTTTGGTATAATTATTACAATAA
>CANSWR010000029.1 GCA_947650795.1 uncultured Bacillota bacterium
AATATAATTATATCAGAAAGATGTCTGCGAAGAAAATTTACTCTTTTTGTCTGTTCTACTATAATTTATTTGCTTTGTCAATTTATGTGTGCTATAATTTATGTATTGTTAGCTGTTAAGGGAATAGTAGTAGTTATAATTCATATTTTAGAGAGTTGATGGTTGGTGTAAATCAATATATAGTTATGATGAAGTTACATATTTTTTAGGCAAAACACGTTTTATACACGTTATAGTATGTAAAGAGTATAGAAATATAAATTAAGGTGGTACCGCTGACTTAAAGTTAGTCCTTTGTGGTAGTGCCTTTTTATTTTGGGAGGAGATAAATATGACATTTTTTGAAGAATTAAAGATGAGAGGACTTATTGAGAGTATTACTAGTGATGACTTGATAGATAAGATAAATAATGGTGGTCTAAAGTTTTATATTGGAACAGACCCAACTGCTGATTCACTTCATATTGGACATTTAATGTGGTTAGTGATGGCTACTAGAATGAAAGAACATGGGCATATTCCATATATTTTAGTAGGTGGAGGAACAGGTCTTATTGGAGACCCTAGAACTACAAGTGAAAGAGATGTTATTAGTAGAGAAACTTTAGAACATAATTATAATGGTCTTAAAAATTTGATAAGCAAATTAGTTGATTGTGAGCTTGTTAATAATTATGATTGGTATAAAGATGTAAATTTTATAGATTATTTAAGAGATTATGGTAAGTTTTTTAATGTTAATTATATGCTTGGTAAAGATACAGTTAAGAGAAGATTAGATAGTGGTATAAGTTATACTGAGTTTTCTTATATGATACTTCAATCTATAGACTTTTTACATTTATATGATAAAGAAGGAATTACTCTTCAAGTAGGAGGACAAGATCAATGGGGAAATATTACTTCTGGGTTAGAATTAATTCGTAAGAAACGTGGAGAGAATACAGAGTGTTATGGACTTACTATGCCACTTATAACTAAAGCTGATGGTACTAAATTTGGAAAAAGTGAGAGTGGCGCAGTTTGGTTAAGTAAAGATAAAACTAGTCCATATGAAATGTATCAGTTTTTACTTAACAGTGAAGATGCGAAGGTTATAGATTATCTTAAAAAATTGACATTTTTAAGTTTGGATGAGATTAGTAGATTAGAAGAAAGTTTAAATCGTGAACCAGAAAAACGTGAGGCAGGTAAGAGACTTGCTTATGAAGTAGTTAAGTTTTTGCACGGTGAAGAGGAGGCAGAACTTGCTAAAAGAACTAGTGAAGAAGTGTTTAGCGGAAAAATGAGTGATAATATGCCTACAGTTAAAGTTTGTAATAGTAGTTATAATATATTAGACTTACTTTTAGAAACAAGTTTATGTCCGTCTAAAAGCGAAGCAAGACGTATGGTAGAACAAGGTGGAATTAAAGTAAATGGAGAGAAAGTTAGTGATGTAAATTCTATTATAGAAATTAATGATATTATTTTACAAAAAGGAAAGAAAAGCTTTATTAAAGTAGAATGTTCAAAATAAGTAACAAAGCTATTGACATTTAATATTTTATATGGTACAATTAGAACAGATGAGGGGGAGTAATATATGTCAAGAGATATATTAACTACAATATTGGAGAATCAAAAATTATTTGAGCTATATACTAGTACTCAAGATGATATAAGTACATTTTTAATTTCTGAGAAAGGTAAAAGAGAAAAGATAGAGAGAGAACTTCAAACTAAAATTGATTCTGAAAAGAAATTTCAAGAACAAGCTATTGAATCTATTATGAAAACAGCAAGAACTTCTGGTAAATTAGCTTTAAGTTTTGTTAATGATGAGTTAAAAAGGGCACAATTAAGAACAGAATTTTTTAATCAAGAGATTTTTATAATCTGGAAGACTGAAATGGGCAGACGTATAGTAGCATCAGATGAATTTAATTCTTTATTAGATCTTAGATTTAGAGTAGAAGAAGCAAAACTACTATTTCCATATTTGAATAAATCTGAATATGATTATCCAGAAAAAATATATAAACCAGGTACAAAAATGTAAAACTCCTAGTTAGGGGTTTTATTTTTCTCTTAATTTTTGTATAATGGTGTTGTGATGAGATATGGAAAATAATGAAAAAATAATTGTTAGTGAAGATACAAAATTTCAAAAATTTTTAAAAGGATTAGGAACATTTATATTGATGTTTCTAGCATATGTGCTTGTCCCTTCTTTAGTAGGTAGTGTTTTTTATTATTTACTTCCTATAAGTGAGAATGTAGCTATGCTGATTGGTAATACAACTTTTATACTTTTATTAATTGCTGTTTATTATGAAATGATTATAAATAAAATTAAAGATTATGGAAAGCATTTTTCAAGATATTTTGGGACTGGACTTAAATATTGGGCAATTGGATTTTTAGTTATGGCCGTTAGTAATATTATACTTTCATATATAACAGGCGATATTGCTGCTAATGAAGAAGCAAATAGGGAATTTATAAGTGGAAATCTATTTTTAGGTTTTTATTCAGTAGTTATAGTTGCACCTTTTGTAGAAGAAATGATTTTTAGATTTGGTGTGAAGAAATTTGTAATAAGTGATAAATGGTTTCCTTTAATAACTGCTGTTTTATTTGGTCTTGCTCATATAGTTTTTGCAGATGTTTCTAAAGCAGTGGAGTATCTTTATTTAATTCCTTATGGAGCGTTAGGATATGCTTTTGGATATATTTATAATCAAACAGATAATATTTATTCTAGTATAATTTTACATGCTATGCATAATTTTATTAGTTTTATGGCCGTTGCTTTTATGGTGTAGAATATGGAAGAAGAGAATAAAAAGAAAAGTAATATATTAATAAATACTGTAATAATAATAGTTATTTTTATAGTATGTGTTTTTATGTATGCTAAGTATGTTGGTACTAGTGGAGTTAGAATCCATGAATATAAAATTAGTAGTAATAAAATTCCTAAAAATTTTGATGGAGCTAAGATTGTTTATTTTAGTGATTATTTATATGATGGTGTCAATTCTTCTATGATGATTGAGAAAAGTGTTCAAAAAATAAATTTGCTTAAACCAGATATTGTATTATTTGGTGGAGGATTAATTTCTAAAGGTTATAAGTTTAGTGATGAGGATAAAAATTTGGTTATACAAGAGTTTAGTAAAATAGATGCTAAATTAGGAAAGTATGCTGTTTTAGGTTTTAATGATGATAAACAAGTTGAAGATATTATTAATAGTTCTGATTTTATACTTTTAGATAATAAAGAAGAAGATATTTATTTAGATGATAATATACCTATTTGTTTAGTAGGAGTAGGTAGTTATGTTAAAGGTTCATATGACTTAAATTCTAGTTTTCAATTTAAAAGTGTTAATCCTTCTTGCTATACAGTTATGTTTACTCATGAAGGAGATATTATAAATAAGTTAAGAGAAATATCTACTAAACCTGATTTAGTATTTGCTGGTAATTCTTTGGGTGGAGAAATTAAAATACCATTTTACGGAGAACTTTTTAGAAATGAAGGAAGTATGAATTATTATCAAGAAAAATATTCTATAGATAATATGGATATTTATATTTCTAGTGGATTTGGAACTGGGGAAAGTGGTATGAGACTTAATAATAAACCATCATTTAATTTCTTTAGACTAAAAAGCCTACACGAAAAATAAAACACTTCATACATTAAAGTAAGAGGTGTTTTTTATGTATCAATATTATAATATGCCTAGAAAAATATCTTATAAAAAGGATGACAGAATAGCTTTTGCTCCTTTTGTAGGACCATTTTTATTAGGTGCATTTACAGGTGGGGCAGCGGTTGCTGTAACTAATCCTAGGCCAAGACCATATTATGGGCCATATTACGGACCAAGACCACCATATTTTTATTAATCTTTAAGAGGTAATGCTATTTTACATACTGTGCCTTTACCTAAATCAGACGTGTAGCTTAAATTTCCTTTATGTGCTTCAATAATTTCTTTACTTAAGCTAACACCTAATCCTGTTCCTTTTTCTTTAGTCGTATAGAATGGTGTAAGTATTTTATCCAAAGTTTCTTTGCTCATACCAGCACCATTATCTTTAACATATATGTAAAGGGATTCAGAGTCAGTAAAAATTGTAGTTGAAACGTGACCTAAATCTTTCTCACATGATTCGACTGCATTTTTTATTATGTTTAAAATTACTTGTTTCATTCTTAAATAATCAATATTTAATTTTAGATTCTCTTCAACTTCGAAATAGTATGAGATATTTTTTGCGATGAAGAAAGGTATAAGTACTTCTTTTACATCATCAATAAGTGCATTAAAGTCTGATTCTTTTTTCTCTACTTTAATTTTAGTAAATTCCATGAAGTCTGTTAATAAGTTTAAAGTTCTATCTATTTCATTTTTCATAATTCCAACGTATTTTTTACTTTTATCTTTATTAGTTGGATCAAACATGTCTAAATATCCCTTTACTACTGCGATTGGATTTTTTATTTCATGTGTGATTTTGAATAAAGAGAGTCTTATTGATTTTTCTTTTTCAAATTCTTTTAGATTTGTGTGTAGACTCATTATATTATTTGCTTCTTTTAGCATTACATTTATTACTTTAGTTATGACTATAAATATTATTATTGAAAGAATACTGTCTATTATTAAATTTCTGTTTTTTATTACAGATGGAATTTCATTTATCAATATAATTATAGTTGTTAGACTTATGTAAGTTTTTAGTAAAAAGCTTTCTGTTTTATTAGTTCTACTGTACATCATATAAATTATAAAAAGTGCTATAAAATATATTAATGTTAATATAATGTTATAGTTTAAGTCTCTAATTACATATTCTCCTATAATGATACTTATTAAAGCAGCTGTTTTAGGTTTTTTAGCAAAGTATGATATTAATACTGGTAAAATTAATCCTGAAAATTGAAAAGCTTCTGGTATGTAATTTTTTATGTGCATGGATAAGTATAAACCTACTAATAATAATATGTTTAAAAGTATTTCACTTTTTTCTCTTTTTAAGTTTTGCATGTATATAAAGAAGTATTCATAAATTAGTATTGGGAATACTACTAATATTCCATTTATAATCATTATTTTTATTGTATCCATGTATAATCACCGTCATCATAATATCATATATTATTGTCGAATGATGTCGAAATATGGCGAAAATGATAAAAAAATATCAAAATAATTTATATATGTTTTCTTTTGTCTTATTTATAGAGTATAATAAACGTAGGAGTGATTATATATGCTTAATATAGTTTTATTTGAACCAGAGATACCAGCTAATACTGGGAATATTATGAGAACTTGTGTTGCTACACATACTAGATTACATTTAATAAAGCCTTTGGGTTTTAGTTTAGAAGAAAAATATATTAAAAGATGTGGAGCAGGATATATAGATAAATGTGTTTATATAATTTATGAAAATATTGAAGAGTTTTTTAGTAAAAATAATGGAACTTATTATTTTTTAACTAGATATGGGCATAAACCTCATAGTAGTTTTGATTATAGTAATAAGAATGAGAATATTTATTTTATATTTGGAAAAGAATCTACAGGTATTCCGTTTGATATATTAAAACCTTATATAGATAATTGTATTAGAATACCTATGACGTTTGATGTAAGAGCGCTCAATGTGTCTAATGCAGTAGCTATTACTTTATATGAAGCTTTGAGACAACAGGAATACTTAGATTTACTTTTTGATGAGCCTCATAAAGATAAGGATATTATAGAAAATTCTTAAAATAAAAATTCGGTTAATTTACCGAACTTTTATTTTTTTCTTCATTATCTTCATGAAAGAACTTATCGAGTGGTACTTCTAAAACAGTTGAAATTCTCCATAAGGTTTCTACTGAAAATCCACGTCTACCTTGTTCACTTTCAATTCTTCTTATAAATTCGAAACTTCTATCTGTGTAAAGTGCTAATTGTTCTTGTGTGAAACCTTTCTGTTTTCTGAACTTCCTAATATTAAGAGCTACAACTTTCTTAATATCCTTATTAAAATTATACTCCTTATATTCATATGCCATTTTATTCACCATAATCATTGTCTCATAAATGTTTGAAAATTAATGTAGTCAGAATGTACCAGTAAGTCACTTTTTTCTTTATATTTGCTAATCTGGATATATAAAAATACTTTAAAAAATAAAATTGTAAAAAGCAATAATAGTTTTTAATGTAAGGCAACAAAGAATAAGACACTATACAAGTGACTCTTTGTATGTATTATAATTTATGTGTTTTATGTTGTAAAAATTAATATTAGATTTTATCTTTTTGTAATAAATGAGTGATTTGTTCATATATTTTTAGTGTAAATATAAAAGGAGTGGAAAAATGGATAAAAAAGAATTATTAAATAGTATTAGTGTTAAGTCTAATGGCGAGATTTATTTGGGTGTAGTAGGTGCGGTTAGAACTGGTAAGAGTACTTTTATTAAAAAGGTAATAGAAAGCTTGATCGTGCCTAATATAGAAGATGAATATGAAAGAAAAAGATGTTTAGATGAGATACCACAAACAGCACAAGGAAAGCAAATTATGACTATTGAACCTAAATTTGTTCCTTCAAGTGGTGCGAAAATTAAAATAGATGACTTTACTACTCATATTAAATTAATAGATTGTGTAGGGTATATTACACCAGATTCTTTAGGTTATGAAGATGAAAATGGGAATCCTAGAATGGTTAAAACACCTTGGTTTACTGAAGATTTACCTTTTGTTGAAGCAGCTGAGATAGGTACTGAAAAAGTTATTAAAGATCATAGTACTATAGGTATTGTTATAACTACTGATGGTTCAATAGGGGAATTATCAAGAAATAATTATGTTGAAGCTGAAGATAAAGTTATTACTGAGTTAAAAAACTTAAATAAACCTTTTATTGTTATTATGAATAGTATTCATCCTAATAGTACAGAAACACTTAATTTAAGTTCTTCTTTAAAAGAAAAGTATAATGTACCAGTTTTACCAATAAGTATTGCAGATATGAGAGAAGAAGATATTTTAAAGATTTTAAAAGAAGCGCTTTATGAGTTTCCTATAGTTGATATTGAAGTTAAAATACCTGATTGGGTTGGTGTTTTAAGTAGTGAACACATAGTAAAAAAGACTTTTATGGAAGCTATGAAAGAAAGTGTTGTTAGTGTAGATAAACTTAGAGATGTAGATAATATTAATCTTAATTTTGAATCAAAGGACATAATAAGTAATGCTTATATTTCAAATTTAGATACAGCTAAATGTGAGGTTACTATTAATTTAGAGGCACCTAATTCGCTTTATGAGAGTATTTTAAAAGATTTAATAGGTGTAAATGTTAAAGGAAAAGCAGAGCTTTTAAAAGTATTTCAAGATTTATCTGAGGGTAAAAATGAGTATGAAAGTATAAAATCAGCATTAAAACAAGTTTACCAGACAGGGTATGGAATTGTTACTCCTAGAATATCTGATATGAAGTTAGGAACTCCAGAAATTATTAAGCAAAGTGGAAGATACGGAGTTAAATTAAAAGCTGTTGCTACAAGTATTCATTTAATTAAAGTTGACGTTGAGAGTACTTTTGAACCAATTATAGGTAGTGAAGTTCAAAGTAAAGAATTAATTGATTATCTTATGAAAGGTAAAGAGGAAGACCCTAGTAATATATGGAAGAGTGAAATCTTCGGTAGAAGTTTAGAAGTTATTGTTCAAGAAGGTATTCAATCAAAACTTAATTTAATTCCTGAGAGTGTTAGATATAAATTGGGTCAAACAATTACTAAGATTGTCAATAAAGGTAGTGGAAACTTAATTGCTATAGTAATATAGTAGTTAAGTTTTTGCTTTACTTTACTTTTTTTAATGGTTATAATAATTAATCGGTGGTAATTATGATTAGTAAGTACTATAAAACATTTTTCTTTTCTTCTAAATTTGGAGTTTTATATTTTGCACATGTTTTTCTTTGTGATGAAACTTTTATTATTAATGTTTGTAATAGTGAGAAACAAGTAATAGGAGAAGTAAGGTTATCTTGCTCTGATAAAAGGTTATTTTATATTTATAATTTATTTATGAGTGATAATTATAGAAATGAGCATTTAGGTAGTCATATGATAGAGATATTGGATTATCTTATTAGAGATTATGAATGTAAAAATATTTATGGAGTTTTTGAACCTTTTGAGTTATATAAAACTAAATTTGATATGGATAAACTTAAAGATATTGCTAGGAAATTTTATCATGCTAATAATTTTTTAATTATTGATTATATTGATTATGTTAGAAATAAGGAAATGTATAATGAAATAAAAAGAAGTCATTTTGGTGCGAGTGCTTCTCAAAAGATTATTTATAGAAATTTTGTTCCTGAACAATATATGTTTAATGAATTAGGAAATGTACTTGTACATAATAGTGTACAAAAAAGACTTGGAGAAATAGAGAGTTTTGTAGATAGTAAGCTTCATAAATTATCTTTAAAAGTGCAATAGAAAATCCAAAAAAGTAAAAAGTTCGTCAAAGAAATGTAAAATAAATGAAATATTATTGATTTTTAAGCTTGATATAGATAAAATGAGAACATAAGCGAGAGAGCTTAGAAAATAGATGGAGGTAATAAAATGACTAAACAAGAATTAGTGGAACAAATCGCTGCTAAAGCTGGTTTAACAAAAGCTGATGCAGGAAGAGCATTGGATGCAGCTTTAGAAGGTATTCAAGCTGGATTAAAAAAAGAAGGAAAAGTAACTCTTGTAGGATTTGGCGTATTTAGTGCTAAAGAAAGAGCTGCAAGAGAAGGAATTAATCCTTTAACAAAGCAACCATTAAAAATACCTGCAAAGGTTGTTGTTAGTTTCAAAGCTGGAAGTAAATTAAAAGACGCTTTAAACTAAGTATTATTTTTCCTAGTCAGTGGAAATAGAGAAAAGATAGATTTGAGGTTTTTAGGTCTATCTTTTTTGTTATAAAATTTATAAAGTAAGAGGTATAAGTATGAATTATTATAATATTTTAAATACATTATCTTTAAATGGTTTTGAGGCATATATTGTAGGAGGTTATGTTAGAGATAAATTACTGGGACGTTTTACAAAAGAAGTGGATATAATTACTAATGCTAGTGTAAAGGAGATAATTAATATTTTTACAGATAATGTTTTTACTGTCTATGAGAAATATGGTGCGGTTAAGTTAAAGTTTAATGATGATATAGTAGATATTACTACTTTTAGAGAAGATATTTTATATTCTAATGGTAAATTAGAGAATGTAAAGTTTGTTTCAAAGTTAGAAGAAGATTTAATTAGAAGAGATTTTACTATTAATGCTATTTGTTTAGATAAATTTGATAATTTAGTTGATCCATTTAATTTTATTGATGATATTAATTTAAAGTTAGTTAGGACTATAAGAGATGTTAAAGTTGTCTTTAGTGAAGATCCTTCAAGAATAGTGAGAGCTTTAAGGTTTATGAGCATATTAGATTTTAATTTAGATAAGAGTATACATGATTATATTTTAAGTAATCCTAAAGAGATTTTTAAGATTCCTCCTACTAAGTTAAAAAAAGAATTAGATAAGTTATTTGAAAGTGGATGTAGTTCTAAATTTTTTGATTATATTAAACATAATAATTTGAAGAGTTATTTTGGTATTGATTTTGATAAAGTTGTTATTGTAAAAAGTTCTTTAGGAATGTGGAGTCAACTTAGTATAGATACACGCTATAAGTTTAGTAAAAAAGAAAGAAAAAATATTTCTAATATAAGATATTTAATTAATAAGGGATTTATTGATAGTTATGATATTTATGTTTATGGTTTAGAAGTATGTTTAATTTCTTCAGATATATTGGGTATTAAAAGAGATATAATAAATTCACTATATACTAATATTAAAATTAAGGGTATAATGGATATATCTATTACAAGTGAAGATATATGTACTATTTTAAATATTATGCCTGGCAAGTTAGTTAATAATTATTTAAAGATGATAGAAAAAGAAATAGTTTATGGTGCATTATGTAATAATTATAAAGATATAGTTAATAGATTAAAAGAGTGGGGTGAAAATAATGTCTGATTTGAAAAAGTTATTTAAGCAAAAAAATTTTCAGATTAATCCATTGATACTTAAGAATTTAAAGAATTTAGGTTTAAGTTTGAATGAGTTTTTATTATTATTATATTTTATTAATGAAGAACCTTCTTTAGATTTAATAAAGATTAAGGATATTTTGGGTTTTAATGATGAAGAGATTTTAAATATTTATAGTGATTTATTAAATAAAGGGTTGATTGAGGTTATAGTAGAAAAAGTAGATAATAAGGTTTCTGAAACTATTTCATTAGAATTATTTTATGATAAGCTAGTATTAAATGGATATAAAGTGGAAGATAATAGTACTGATGTTTTTTCTAAGTTTGAAAGAGAGTTTGGTAGGACTTTGAGTCCAATAGAGTATGAAAGAATTAACTCTTGGATTGGCAGTGGTGTTAGTAATGAAATGATAGTTAATGCTTTAAATGAAGCAGTTATTAATGGTTCACCTAATGTTAGATATATTGATAGAATTATTTATGAATGGAGTAAGAAGAATTCTAAATCTGATCAAGAGGAGTATAAAGAGTTATTTGATTATGATTGGTTAGGTGATAGTGATGAGTAAACAAGATTCTATTTTGAAAGAGATGGATAATTTGTTTCCGAATCCTAAATGCGAGTTAAATTATAGTAAAGATTATGAACTTTTATTAGCTGTTATGCTTAGTGCTCAGACTACTGATAAAAGGGTTAATATGGTTACTGGTCCATTATTTTCTCAGTTTGATACTTTAGATAAGCTTAGTAAACTTAGTATAAGTGAAATAGAAAATCATATTAAGTCTATTGGTATGTATAAACAGAAAGCAAAGCATTTTAAATCGATTGTTAGTAGTTTAGTAGAAATAGGTGGATATGTTCCTAATGACCGTGAAATTTTGCTTAAAATGAATGGAGTAGGACGTAAGACAGTTAATGTAGTTTTATCTAATTTATATAATGAACCTTGTATAGCAGTTGATACTCATGTTAATAGAGTGAGTAAGAGACTAGGACTTGCTCTCATGGATGACGATGTTTTGGAGGTCGAAAATAAGTTGATGAAAGAGTTTCCTAAGGATAAATGGAGTAAACTACATCATCAATTAGTATTGTTTGGTAGGTATAAGTGTAAGGCAGTTAATCCTGAATGTGAGAGTTGTAACCTTAAGGATTTTTGTAGGGACGTGCATGAATATGAAAAAAAAGCATAAATTGTTTATGGTAGTTTCTACAATTATAATTATAATATTGGTTTCAGTTTTAGTAATGTTTTTGTCTATTTATAGTTTGAATAAATATGTTTCAGAAGTTTTATTTGGAACTGTTGAACATACGATTTATAATTCAGAAGTTTTAGAAAATGAAATAGGGAAAGTTAGTGATGTACAGTTTAAATTGTTTCCAGTGTATTATTATAAATATGAAAATTTTAGAAGAGAAGCTAAGTTAACTTATAGTGTTACTGCTTTAGATAAGGCATATTTAATTGTTGTGTATATTAAAGATTTTTATTATGATGGTAATGTTTATGCTTATCAAATAGAAGATAAAATTATTTATGAGCAACTTGATTTTGAAGATAAATTTTTAAATAGTGTTATAAATTATGACTTTGAGGAAGATGTTTAGAAACTTCCTTTTTTATTTGTTTTGTATATAAAAATAGAGAGCTTGTAAACTCTCTATTCAACATAAACTTTTCTAGTTTCTTTGTAAGGTACTCCCATATAATTTACTGTATAAACTACTTCGTAAGCACCTGCTTTAGAGCTGTCTATTTCTTTTATATCAACACATGCGTCAGTACAATCTCTTATTTGATATGACATATCTTTTGTACTAATTGAACTTGTCATATCTACATCATCTACTAAGAATACTATTGTTTTAAGGCCTAAGTCTGGAATTGTATCTCCAACTTTATATTTAGGATTTACCCAATATCCATCTGTTGTTTCTACAGCTTTCATATCAATTTTGAATGAAGTAGCTTTTCCTGTAATAGTTTCTTGAATTCCACTACTAGCATTTGCTTTAAATATTGAATATGCAGATTTGACAACTATTGCATCATAACCAGCTATATTGTTTACAGTGTAACTTGTTTCAGTAGTATGACCTACAAAGTTAAGTGTTTCTCCTTTTTTAAGATATATATCAAATCCAAAATCGCCTATGTTATTTCGATTGTATTCTAATCTTTGTTGTAAGTATTTTTCTGCCCATTCCCTATATCCACTTGTAAAGTATTTTCTTAGATATTCTTCATTAGCGGCATCTGGAATTCCTGGGCTTGTCCAACTGACTTTAGCACTGTTTTTTTCTTCAACTACTTTTAAATTTGTAGGATTACTTAATGCACTATATCTATTTGAAACTTCTGTAGGTTCTGTTCCTGATATAAATAAATGAGTTTCAATTAATTCAGCTGGAGTGTATGGACTTGGTAATTTTGCAGGTATTGTTCCAAATTCAACTTGTGATGATGTTATTCCTTTAGGTGTAGTAAATGAACTACCTGTGTTCATAATATTTCTTGTTAGTAAACCTTGAATTTTGTTTCTATTTGTTGTGGCATTACTCATATAGTTAACATATTCTGGATCGAATTTATCATAAGCATACCAGAATGTTATTGTGTATTCTGGATTATATGTTGCAACCCATGAGTCACGAATAACGTTAGAACTTAATCCATGCTCTCTTAATGTTTCATCTGGATAACTACTTGTACCAGTTTTAGTTGCTATTTGTGTTCCATATACTGTTGCATTACTTGGTGTAACATTAAATAATATATTAGTTAGTAAATATGCTGTTGTTTCTTTCATTACTCTTTCTCTAGTGTATGTTTTTTCAGAAATTTCGCCACTTTCTATAAATTTTATTTTTTGTACGCTATGAGGTTCAGTATAATATCCGCCATTAGCGAAAGCAGAGTAGGCACCTGCTAATTCTACAGGGTTAGTTCCATCGAATGCTCCTATTGATGCTGATTCAAAGATTTTACCATTATCATTTTCTGGAGTTATTCCTAGTTTAGTTGAAAAATCCCATTTTTGTTCGTTTGTTGTAGATTGGAAAGCAAGTAGGGCAGCAGTATTCATTGATTTTGATAGTGCTGTTTTAGTAGTTATTAATCCATCATATTTACTGTTCCAGTTTTTAAGTGTTGCATTTGATCCTGTATATTTTATTTCTTCATCAAATAATGGAGTATAAGTAGACCAGTTAAGATATTCGAATGCTGGACCATAATCTAGTATAGGTTTTATTGTTGAACCTGGATGTTTTTTATCCATAGTTGCATGGTTCCAGTTACGATTTCCTGTTTGATTTCTTCCAGCACCTACTGCTAGTATAGCTCCGTTTGAGTTATCTAAAACAGCAACTGCTAAATCTATTTTATCATCTTTAAATTCATAACCTAAGCTTCCATTATATATATTATTTATAACATCTTGTTTAGCTGAGTCAAAGTATGTGTAAATTTCAAGTGATACTGTATATGGATTTACACCATATTTATTTATTACTTCTTCTACAACTGTATCAATATAACCTTGATAAGGATTAGTATTAGAATTTTGTTTAGTTAGCATTTCTTCTAATGGCATTGCTTTTGCAGCTTCACATGCTTCTTCACTAATGTATCCATGTCTTTGCATTAGATTTAATACTTGGTTTCTTCTTGCTTTTGCATTTTCAGGATTGATGAAAGGATCATATGCTGTAGGGGCTTGGAATAATCCTGCTATTAATGCTGCTTCACTTAGACTTAAATCTTTAGCACTTTTTCCAAAATATGTATGACTAGCTTGTTCTACACCAAATGAGTTTTCTCCTAAAAATCCTGAGTTTAAGTATAACTCCAATATTTCTTGTTTTGTATAAGCTTTTTCTATTTTAAATACTGATAAATAAATGTCTGTAAATTTTCTTGTTATACCTGCAAATCCTTCACTAGTTGTATCTGTTAGGCCATTTTTACTTACTTGCATTGTTAGGGTAGATGCTCCACCAGCTCCAGATTGGCCTAGTAATTGACCAATACTTGCTTTTATAAATCTAGCTAAATCAACACCATTATGTTGGAAAAATCTAGAATCTTCTGTTGCTACAACTGCATCAATTAGCACTTGAGGGAATTGGTCATATGTAAGTTTTATTCTTTTTTCTACTATTCCATCTCCAACACTCATGCCTAAAGTTGCTAATTCATTTCCGTTAATATCATATATTATTGATGACTCTTTATCAAATAATTTATCTTCTTCAAATTCTGGTGCACTTTTAACAATATAGAAAGCAAATATAATCATCAATACTATAAATAGAATTGCAAGTGAAGTAATTCCTATTAAAATCCAGTAACCAATTTTTCTTTTGTTTATTCTTTTTTTCTCACTACCATTTTTACTGATTTTTTGAGGTTTTTTATTTTTAACTTTCTTTTCTTTTTTTATTTTAGCTTTTAGATTTTCTCCTTTGTTTCTTATTTTATTAAATTTAATTTTACTTTTTATGCTTGCCATTTTAACTCTCCTTAAAATAAATTTCATCTAGGGCGCTTATGTAATCAAGTCTAGGTAAGTATCCTTCTTTAATAATATGCCCTTTTTCTTCTATAATTTCATATGGAATGCTTTTTCTTGTGTTATTATTTATGAATTCTATTAAGTATTCTCCTTTTAAAAGGAAAAATTTGTTGTTCATAAATATTATTAGAAAAGCTATTCCTCCGTGATTTATGATATTTTTTATATGTGTTATTTGATGTGGTTTTATGTTACTTAGTGGGAAAGATGTAGTACTTTTGCTTTCTTTGGCATCAAATTCTATATATTTAGCTTTATAAACGCCATTATAGTCTAAGGTACTTGTCTCACTAAATACAGCTTTGTCTATTAATGTAGTTTTTTTTGATCTATAGCATACATTTAATACTTTTATAGGTGTTGGTTTTTTGTATACAATAGCTATGTCTTTAGATAAATAATATGTGTTACTATCATTAATTATGTGTTCAAGAAACATTCCACGGTTTTTATAATTTACAAATTTGTTAGGCACTTAAACATCACCTGGGTTAATTATACTATAAAAATACTTAAAAATCTATTGTGTCGGGGGACATTATACAAAGTTATGTAAACTTATCTTAATAAAAAAATACTTAGAATATTCTAAGTAAAACTTATTTTATGTTATTGTATGCTTCGTTTAATATGTGTTCTTTTCTGTATTTTATAGATTCTTTTAAAATTTTTAGAATTACTATAATTCTTTATATAATTTATAATAATAACAATCCCCAAAAATATTCTTTTAATTCTTCAGCTTGAGCAGGGGATATTTCGCCTGTAACTACTTCTGATTTTATTGTTAAGCTTAGGTTCCATATTGCTTTTTTAACTTTATAATATTTAATATCATCATTTTTATCTTTTAAATAATCTTCTTGTGCCTTATAAATTGTTTTTATATCTTCTTTTACCCACTTGGAATATGGACCATTTAAGTACTTTTTATTTGTCATAATTAAGTTTCCTTTCTGTTAAATATTGTACTATAAAATGTACTTTAAATCAATCTTTAGATAAAATAATTAACAATAAATAACAAAAAAGCTAACATTTCTGCTAGCAATTTATTACTACTCGAAAGTTACGAGTATCAATCAAATTTGGTGACCTGTACGGGATTTGAACCCGTGAATGCACGCGTGAAAGGCGTGTGTGTTAACCATTTCACCAACAGGCCATTTCTAATGGTGGGCCTGAATGGACTTGAACCATCGACCTTGCGCTTATCAGACGCACGCTCTAACCAGCTGAGCTACAAGCCCGTTCCTTTTTAGAAACCTATTTCATTTTAATATATAATATGTAATAAATCAAGTAAAATTTCAAAAAAATGCTATATTTTTATTAATTTAGTTAAAAAAATTGTAAATTTATGGTATTTATTATATAATATTAGTAGTGATTGTAATGAGAAGTGTTTATATTCATATACCGTTTTGTAAAAGCATATGCAGTTATTGTGATTTTCCTAAAATGCTTCATGATAGTACATGGGCAGCTTCATATTTGGAACATTTAGAAAAGGAGATAAATGAATATTATGATGGGGATACAATAAAGACTATTTATATAGGAGGTGGAACTCCTAGTGTTTTAAGCTTGCCTAATTTGACAAAATTAATGGAAATTACGACTGTTTTTAAAAGAATAGATAATATTGAGTTTACTGTGGAAATGAATGTTAATGATATAATAGAGGAAAAGTTACAAATATTAAAAAGTTATGGAGTAAATAGAGTAAGCATTGGAATAGAAAGTTTTGATAAATATATTTTAAAATATCTTAATAGAAAGCATGATAAATCAGATATTATTGAAAGAGTAGAGCTTGTAAAAAAATATTTTAATAATGTTAGTGTAGATTTAATTTATGCTGTGCCTATAGAAAATATGTTGATTTTAAAGAATGATGTTAGAGAAGTGTTAAAACTTGGAGTAAATCATATAAGTACTTATAGTTTAATTATAGAAGAAAATACTATACTTGGTATAAATAAAATAAAGCCTATAGATGAAGATAAAGACTATAAAATGTATTCTTATATTTGTAAGAAATTGAAAGATAGTGGATATGTTCATTATGAAGTTTCTAATTTTGCTAAGCCTGGTTATGAAAGTAAGCATAATATTAATTATTGGGATAATGAAGAATATTATGGTTTTGGATTAGGCGCTCATGGGTTTATAAGCGAATTAAGATATGAAAATACTAGAAGCTTTAATAATTATTTAAGTGGTAATTATAGATTTAATGAGTTAGTTTTATCTAAAAGAGAAGATATGGAAAATCATGTTATTTTAGGTTTAAGAAAAATAGAGGGGTTAGATATAGTTGAATTTTTTAATAAGTACAAAATTAATATACAAGATGAATTTAATATTACACCTCTTATTAAGGAAAAACTTTTAGTGCTTAAAGATAGACATTTATATATAAATGAAGATAATATTTATATTATGAATGAAATCTTAAATAAAATATTAAACTGAGAGTGTAAAAAAGTGGTTCTTTTCCAAGTTAGTTGAAAGAATATGAAAAGAGTGTTATACTTGTATCAAGATAAAAAGTGGTACAGTGAACATAGAAGGACTAATAAAGTGTGTAAGTTAGTAAAAAAACTACACACTTTTATAGTGTGATAAAATAGAAAAAAGATTTAAATGATTTAACAGATGTTTTCATTTAATTAGAAATTCTTTAAAATATGTTCCCAGTAAAGATTATAAAAAATTTACTGTTAATCTCAAATAGTTTATGGTGCACCTAATCTAAAAACAGCTCAAAGCGAATTTGATAAATTAAAACAAGTGCCATAAGAAAAATTATGTATACTATAGAATCAATTAATTCGTCATTTAGAAAGGTAACAAAAAAAGGAGCCTTTCCTAATGAAAATGCTCTTTTCAAATTATTATATTTACGAGTTACTGAACTTTATAAAAAATGGGATGATTCTACTATTCAGAACTGGTCTATGGTTAGGAACCAATTAGATGCCCATCCACATTTTCAAGACACACTCGTAAATATTGTAATTAAGTTCTTTGATATAAATTATATATAATATATTAACTACTTACACACTTTTCTTGACATACCCTCTATTTTAGCATTCTTCTTTTAAATTTTTGATTTCTTCTAATGATAGGTTTGTAAATAAACTTATCTTTTCTAATATAATAGGAAAGTTCTCATCAAATTTCAAAACACTTTTTGGACAAAATAAAAC
>CANSWR010000030.1 GCA_947650795.1 uncultured Bacillota bacterium
TACTAACGCTTTTTATTTTTTTAGAAATATTACTTAATTGTAAAGTTAACAAATGGGTGTAAATAAAAAAATACAAATAGCTTTTTAACTATTCATATTTTTCTTATTATACTCAAGTAGATTTTTCTACTAAAATTAAATATTTTCTTTTAAAAGTTTTGCCCAGCTGAACTGTAAAAGTAAATTCCACCCCTAAATTTTAAAAACTGGAATTTAACTTTACAAATTTTTAGTATGGAATTTACTTCTTCAAAAATGTCAATGACGAACGTAGTAAGTTTATTTTATGTAGTGTTAGTTAAAATTTTTTACAAAGTTTTGTCTTATATTTATTGTTTTAATCTTCCTTAGAATTATTCAACATTAAACTTCAAAAACTAGCTCAATTGACAACTTAATTTTAGTATGATTTTACACTTTTTCCTATTAAATTCCAGTTTCTACTTGAAATTCAGATTTTTTACTCTAAGTTTTTAAATAAACTTCAAATTTTTCATAGCCTTATTTCCTCTTTATTCTATCTCTTGACACTTCTTTATTCCTTGATGTGCACATGAAAATATAATTCCTCTTGCAAAATGACTAACTCACATATATTATCTTTATACTTTAAGCTAAGATGAAACTAAATTTTAGTTTTATTTTTTACAAATAAACATTTTCATAATTATATAATTAAATTTAATTATTAAGTAAATCACTTTTCTGATAAATATTAATTTTATCTTCATTATTTAATTTATTCATATCAAACCTATTAACTGTGCTCAAAAACATGATTCATATTTTACAAATCTTTGATTCAAATATTTTTTATATAAAAAATCACTTAGAGTCTATTATTTCAAGGCGAAGTGGCATATTTTGCCAAGAAATGTCTAAAAATGTTTAACATTATAAATTTAAATATAAAATCTTATACATATTAATGAATTAATTTTGACAATATTTTTCTTCTAACTCCATACTAGCAATACCTATATAAACATCCTCTTTTTTATTTAATTTCCTACATTTAATTAAGCTTATTTCATCATTACTAAATTTCTCTGTTCCACCATCATAGATTGCCCATTCATGTTTTAAATTTTTGATAATATTATCAATAGCTTTATCCTGCTCATTAACAATATAATCTTTTAAAGGCATTTTAGTCTTACCATCACTTATAAATATTTCATCTACACAATAAGTATATATATCATATTCTCCCATATCATAAATTTTCTCAGTCTCACATCTCCCACTTCTATTAACTTGAAAATCAAGTTTATCACCACTTAGTTTCTTCTTTCTTAAACTAAATGAACTCAAAATAATAGCAAAAATAACTATTAATCCTATAGTGAAAATCAAAACATTTTTATTTTTCATAACATCATCCCTGTTAGTTTTATTCTAACATATTTTTAGAAAAAACTCCATTATAAAAAGATTACCATCAAAAGTAACCTTTTTAATTAAAAACCTTTACATTAATCCTATTATAACTGGACTTAATATTAAAAGTAAAATAATAGGAATAAAAAACAAAACAGACACTATGCTTATCTTAATAGGCATTTTACTTATCTTAGCCTTTGCTTCAGATAACTTCCTTTCTCTAAGATAATCTACTTGATTATATAAAGTTTCAACAACTTCACTACCAAATACATTCGTATGTGTAATATTAAGAATAACATTATTAATAGTATCACTTGGTATACGTTTTTTCATATCATTTAATGCTTCTGTTAAAGTCTTTCCATATAAAGTAGAACTCAAAGTAACCTTAAATTCTTCACTTAACTCACTATCTATATTTCTTGTAGTTAACTCTAGTGCCCCCTTTAAATTTCTACCTGTCTCCAAAGACAAAGTAAGTACCTCAAAAAAGAATAATGCTTCTAAATCTAATTTAGAACTTCTTTTTTTAATCTTCATATCTAAAACTATATATTCTATTCCAATATAGAAGATAACAGTTATTATAGGACTAATAATATAAGCAACTCCACTGACCAAAAAAGTCACAAAGAAAAGTCCCATACTAATTAATAACCTTAAATTCATAAAATCTATTGGATCAATCTTATTATAAATACCAAGTAAAGCTGTTTTTCTTTTAATTCTCTCAATACTTTTCTTAGTATAAATTTTTTCTATAAATCTACTATTCATTAAAAATCAACTCTCATTATTCTTTTAATTACATACGCATATACTACATACATTAACAAAATAAGTAATAATACTAAAATACCTATCTGTGTTTTAAACAAAGGATTAAAATAACTTGGATTTAAAGTAACAATAAGAATACATACTACAAATGGTACTGCAAGCAAAACTTTATAAATAAAATTACTAGACGCAGTTGTAGTCTTTAACTCATCATTTAATTTCTTCTTATCAAAAAACTCTCTTTCAATACTTTTAAAAACCTTAACTATATTACCACCAGTTCTATTAAGAAGTGTTAAAGAAGTAGTAATAAACTTAGCATCATCTAATTTAACCCTATTATAAAATCTATCAAATACAACTTCAATTGTAAGTCCATAAGACATATCTAAATATATCTTCTTAAATTCATCACCTAAAGCACCAGTAAGCTCATTCTTAACAATTTCAATTGCTTGCATAATACTCATACCACTTTTAAAAGAATTATTCATAATTATAATAGCTTTTAATAAATCTTCACTTATTTCTTTTCTCTTCTTCTTATATTCAATTTGAACAAAAATATCTGTTATAAAAAATCCAATAGTAAAACTTAAAACCACACCAGCAAAAGTTATCCTTGAATACTGAAACATCTCAGTAAAAATATAAAGTATGATTGTAGCAAAACCTAAAATTAACTTAATAGAAACATAATCTATACCTTTTCTATCATCAATCTTATCATAAGGAATATGCTTTTCATAAGAAATACCATATTTTCTTAATACCTCTGACTTAACTATAATATTAGATAACTTTTTAATTAAAACATTTATTTTAATCACTAACTTATCAAATATAGAAACATCTCTTTGAACTAACCTTGGAACTGTATACTTAGAAAACTTTCTATCAAGCGCAATATTATGCCTAGCATAAATAATATAAATAATTATACCTATAAGTGATGCGATTACAATTATCTGAATTACTAAAAGTTCGACAATCACTCCATCATTCATTTCTTGCCTCCCTTAACTTCATTCTCAAAAATATAATCTATATCTATAATTCCCTTACTTCTAAGTTTATCTAAAACTTTAGGTTTAAAATCATACCTTACAAACTCTCCATTTACAGCTCCACTACTTGTAAGACCATCTTGGTTAAAAACAAAAATATCTTTCAAAACAATAGTACCATCTTTTATAGAATCTAATTCACTTATAGAAACTACTTTTCTTCTACCATCATTTAGTCTCTCAATATTAACAACTAAATCTATAGCATTAAAAATATATTCACGAATAGCTTTAATAGGAATATCAAGTCCACTCATAAGAACCATAGTCTCTAATCTATTTAAAGCATCCATAGGACTATTAGCATGCATAGTTGTCAAAGATCCATCGTGTCCAGTATTCATAGCTTGAAGCATATCAAACGCTTCCTTACCACGGCACTCCCCTACAATTATTCTATCAGGTCTCATACGAAGAGCATTTATAACCAAATCTCTTATAGTAATTTCTCCTTCTCTATCATAATTCATAACCCTAGTTTCTAAAGGAATCACATGACTTTGATTAAGACTTAACTCAGCAGCATCCTCAATAGTTACAATTCTCTCATGACCACCTATAAAACTACTTAAAATATTAAGAAGAGTTGTTTTACCACTACCAGTACCACCACAGACTATCATATTTAACCTACCAGTAACACAAGCTTCCAAAAACCTTGCCATATATGGTGTCATAGTTCCCATCCTAAGTAAATCATCAATATCTCCAATGCTTTCTTTAAACTTTCTAATAGTAATAACTGGCCCTCTTAAACTTAATGGAGGTATAATTGCATTTATTCTTGAACCATCTTTAAGTCTAGAATCAACCATTGGATTAGAAGCATCTATAGTTCTACCTAAAGGTTGTATCATTCTCTGAATAGTTCTTATAATATGTTCATCATTTATAAAAGAAACACTTTCATCCTTTATCAACTGACCATCTATCTCAATATAAGTTTCATCTGGTCCATTAACCATAATTTCTGTAATATTCTTATCACTGAGTAACTCAGTCAAAGGTCCATAACCATTAATCTCATTATCAATTAAATTAAATATATGACTTCTCTCTAAATTAGATAAATCATACCCCTCTAAACTTCTATCTATCTCTGCATTAATATATTCATTTAAACTAGCTTCCTCAGGTATCTCTGTATCTAATAAATTCTCAATAATCTTAGTTCTTAATTCATCAAGTAAAACTTTATCCTTAAAAATTTCATAATCAGAAGGTGGTACTACTGTTCTACTTTCACTACCTACTTGAAAGGCATCTAATAAACTAGTTTTCTTCATTTAATGCACCCTCTTTCAAATCATTTAAAATTAATTCCATAACTTTATAATCACTCTTAAATTTTTTACTAAAATTCTTTTCCATTGATGGTATCTTTGAATTATACAAATAAGAAGAAATATCTTTAATAAACATATTTTTAGAAATAAAATAATCCACATTAGCGCCTATAACTTTCTTTATATCATTTAAACTAAAATAAGGAGTAGAAAAACTTATTGCTGTATTAAGAAGAACTTTATAATTAGTAATATTACAATCATTAAAAATATTTAAAATACTTCTAGTATTCTTTAAAGTGAAAACATCATTATCAATAACAAAAAGAATTTTATCTACAGTATCTAAAGTAACAATATTGACTTCATCCATTTTAGAACCTGTATCTATAATAACTACATCATAATTACTTTTTACTTTTTCTAAAATTAAACTTAAATATCTACTATTAATTTTATTGCCCTGTCTAGGATCTTTAGGAGCAGGAATAATATCTAAATTATCACTATAATTATATACATAATCAGCTATTCTCTTAAAACGATTATTACTAATATCATCAACTAAATTAAAAAGAGTATTTTTAATATCAACATCTACCATCATACCTAAACACCCTGTATGAATAGCAAAATCTAAAAGCAGCGTTTTACTCCCTTTAGACGCACTAATACCTGCTAAATTAAGTGCAATAATTGATTTACCTATCCCACCCTTCGCACCATAAAGACACAAAGTATGCCCTGTATTCGCCATAATATCACCCTTCTTTATTCACAACTATTTAGATTTATATCATATTCATTCTTACCTACTAAACTGCCAAACACACTATCTATTCTATACTCAATTATAACACATTCTCTACCACTTTTACTAGTTTTCTTTAAATTATCTATATTTATATCATTTATATTAAAATACTCTTCTATATCTAAATTTTCTCTTATAGCTTCTTCTAACAAACTAGAACCTTTAATCTTTGCATTATACATAAGTCCCACATCAATTATTAAAGCCAAAATCATAAGTAAAACAGGTAGTAAAAGAATAAACATAATAAGTGCTTGTCCTCTTCTATTCATCATAATAAACCACTCTTTTAGTAATAACCTTATAAGGTTCACCTAATATCTTACCAAGTCCAGGAGTAACAAAAGTCATTTCACTTTGTAAATTAAACTCTACATATTTATTATCTTTATTTTTTATAGTTATACTATTACTTTCATTATTTTCTAAAAGAAAACTCTCAATATTTTCATAAGTTTTCCCTTCTTTATAAAGTTTTACCACATCTCCAGTAATACTTTCTAACTCATTTTTTCTAATAGCAATTCTTGCAAAATCAATCGCACCAAAAAAAAGCATTATTAAAACTGGAAGTATGATTATAAATTCAACAAGTGCTTGTCCCTTTTTATTCATACTTTCTTGCCCCCTAGTTTATATTACAAATGCTTTTATAATCTACATCTGACTTAGACTCATACATTTGACCACAAGTTAAATATGCTTTACCCTTATTCTCAGTAAAAATTACACATCCATTACAATCTTCACCTTGTACACTTATTTCATCTATATAATCTATACCAACCAAAGTATTTAATGTTACATAACCATTATATTTATTATTAGCATCTCTCTTAATAGTCGCAGGACATATATTATTACCTAATCTATTCTTACAATAATCTTCTAAATATAAAAGTCCAGCTTCATTAAGCTCATTTTCTTGCGCTCTCATAGTATTCTTAACACTACCAGAAAAAATCTTAACTAAATTAGGCATTACAAAGAGTAACAAAACACCAATCAAAGCTATTACAGTTAAAATCTCAGTTAAAGTAAATCCTTTCTTATTCACAACGACCCTCCCCAGGTTTATCACCTTTAATATATGTCGTATTAGATAACTCACATCCTGTCTTAGTAATTGAATCCTTCAAATAACCACCAAATAAATTAACTAAAGTTATTGCTATAACACTTATAAGTGCTATTATCAAAATATATTCTGTAAGTGCTTGTCCATTTTTACTCTTCATATTATTTCACCTACTATAATTTTATAAAAATATCTATTATTTGTCAATTAAATATATCAATTATCTAGTTCATATGATAATATAAAAATATGAAAAATTTAGATGATATAAAGAAAAAAATTAATATTATAGAAGCTAATTCTTTTAAAGACAAACTTATAGGATTAATGTTCAAAAAAAAGAAGCTAGATTATGGTCTATTACTAAAAAACACTAATGGAATACATACATTTTTTATGTTTCAAAATATAGACATAATCTTACTAGATAAAAACTATAAAATAATAAAAACTATAGAAAACTTAAAACCTTGTAAAATTATATTACCAAAAAAAAACGTAAAGCATACATTAGAATTACCTAAATATACTATACGTAAAAACTATTTTAACATTGACCCAAAATGATGATAAGAAACACCAAGCTCTTCATAATTATTATTTTTTTTTATTTTTTCATAATCTAATAAAATATCTTTATTTGAACTAAAATAATCATGATCATCATAATTAATTTCATATATTGTATCTATCTTCTTATTATATTTTCTAGCAAGTTCTATTTCTCTACTAATATGTTCACTAGTTTTATCTATTTTATAATTCATAACAGAAATATGATCAGCATTTTTAATAACTTCTTCTAACAAATCATCTGAAATCACATCAAACCAATAAGGAATAGCTAATATAAGGTTTAAATCATTTTCCTTAGTAAAATCATACGCTTTCTTTATCTGCTCTACATAAATTGAAAAATCCTGTACCTTTAAAACCTCTTCTTTCTCACTAATATAAGGTTCAATATCTAACACTATTCCAGGTATCTTATTTTCAACATTCTTATTAAAATCTATCAATCTTTCTATTTCTTCACGTATTTTATCAAATCCATCTTTCTTACCCCAAGAAGGATCTCCTGCCATATGATAAACTACTATTCCTCTTTTATTCATATCTCTAATAAAATCATCATTATATTCCTGTAAATATTCTGTAGTAAAATCTTGATAAATAACATTTATATCATATTCCTTAATAACAGAATTAAACTGTTTCTGATTTTCTTCTATTTTATTAAGTTTCCATGAATACAAAATTCTATCATACTTTTTATTATCATTACTATTATTACCTTTTTTAAAAAAAAGAAACGAAAATAAAGTAATTGAAATTATAATTATAGAAAAAACTAAAATATTAAATTTCTTCATACTCTCAACTCCGTCCTATCAAGTTTATCCCATCTACGTTTATTTTTCCTATATGTAAACACTGAAGTTAAACGTGAAATCATAAGAATAAACCTTAAAATAACGATTTCAATCGCACAAACTAAAAATGCCTTACAAATATCTAAAAAACTTAACTTATTATTTGCCAAATGTACTCTAGCGAAGAAAGTTGTTAATGTCATTACACATCCAAATAAAGTATAAAGTATAAAAAACACAAGCATAAATCGAACATTCAAAAGTCCTACTAAAAATGCTACTAAAGTTGTAAGTGTACCTATAACCTCAATAAAAGGTGCTAATAACTCAAAAAACAAATAATAAAAATAAGATATAAAACTTATAAAACCATAATGATAATTACAAAACATTTCTTTATACTTAAACATACATTGGACAAGTCCTGTATACCAACGTTTCCTTTGTTTAATCAAATCTCCCAATTTATTAGGTGCCTGTGTCCAACAAACAGCTTCTGGAACGTACCTAATACTATAATCTATGCTATTTTTATGACAAAAAGAATGTAATTTAGTAACAAGTTCAAAATCTTCTCCAACTGTACCAACTTCATAACCTTTACAAGCAAGAACCATCTCTTTTTGAAAAAGACCAAAAGCGCCTGAAATAATTAAATTTCCATTATATTCATCAAGTAAAATCCTAGATGCCAAAAACGAGCGATCATATTCTAATATTTGCATACAAACTAACAAATTATTAGGAAGAGAATAACTTTTAACCTTACCATTTTCTAAAACAACTGCATTACTAAGTCTAACAAAACCACCACAAGCAACAACATTCTCCTCTTCCAAAATAGGCCTTACCAATTGTTCTAAAGAGTCACTTTGAAGGGCAGAATCAGCATCCATTGCTAAAAAATATGGGAACTTTGACATATTAATACCAGCATTTAAAGAATCTGACTTACCACCATTTTCCTTATCAATAACTGTTATTTTAATATTACCATGCTTTGCTTCATAAATACCAAAAACTTTCTTAGTATCAAGCTGTCTATTATAAGGTTTATCAACACTTATTAAATTAAATTCCTTCTTTAACACATTTAATGTATTATCAGTACTACCATCATTAATAACAATTATCTCATAAAGTTTATAATCTAAAGAAAAAAGTGACTTAATACTAGACGCAATAACTTTCTCCTCATTATAAGCTGGAATTAATATAGAAACTGGTACATAATAATCATGATGTATTTTATTTCTCATAATATCCTTATAACGATTCTTATATATTTTCAAAGATCCTATAACAGCAGAAACAAACAAAAATGTAGAATAAAAAATCATATATATGACAAAGAAATAACTAACATATTTTAAAATAAGTTTTATAATTTCTATATTCATACTACACCTCTTTTTCTCTAAGATATAATTGATAACTTAAAGCTTCTTTAGCATATTTATCATCTAATTTATCCATAATCTTTTTAATATTATCTATTTTAGTAATTATAACTAAGCTTTCTGCTGCATTTTTTCTAACATACCAATTATGACTTTGAAGTGCCTTAATAAGTACTTCTGTAGTTTGTACACCTTTATAATTTCTTAAAGTATGTGCTGAAACTAAAGCATATTCATAAGTATTATCATTTAATAAATCATATAATATTGGAACCACTTTCTTATAAATAACATTTCCAAAATATCTTATACACGCTATTCTTACTTCCTTAAACTCATTTTCATTCAATAATATATCATATATTTTCTCTTGACATGGTACTTTTTTATATCCAAAATAGTTAATACAAGCTACTTTAAAATTTTCATTATAATTATCAAACTCTTGAATAAGCATTTTAGATAACTCTATACTATCTCCTTGAAATTTCATTAATCCATCAGTAATTAATTTAATATGATGATTAATATTTAAGTAATTCATATTATAAAAAACTTCTTTAAGGTAAGTAATATTACTTATTATATATAATGCATTTAGTGCATTTTCTCGCAAATATATAGAACTAGATACTGCTGAATCTTTAAGATATTTTATGATTATATTATTATTATCACTATAAATATAAGAATACTCTTTAAGAAAATCTACATAATAAGCCTGCAAAATAATTTCTTTCTTTTCATAGTAAGGAGTAAGTTTCAAAAACACACTTTTAAGATTGGATAAATACTCTCTTCTATTTTTATCTTCCATATTTTGAACAACATTCGTAAATGCTATTAAATAACTTGTTTTCCTTAACTTTGCTATTAATCTTTCTTTATGTTTATCACTAACATTAGAAATATCTTCTTTTAAAATAAATTTTTGTACTTTAATTTCTAAATTCTTCATTTTCTTATCATTAGCTTTCCTATAAAAGATACATAATATATCAAAGAAAAGCATAGATACAAAAACTATTAAATAAATATATAAAACATTTTCTGCAAGAGTATTCATTGATTATACCTCCAGTTATTTTGTACTATATAATAAGATTTCTTTAATCTCTCATGATAAGATGCTTTTTCTCCATACTGACTTAACTTAAATGGTTTAAGATTGATTACTGAGTCCTCTCCTACTCCTACATAAATTTTAGAAATACTCATATTCTCTACTCCATAATTTTCATAATAATCGTCATGTATTTGTAAACTACTCGGATCAGAAAAGTTTAAAATTCCCCATGGAATACGTATTTCAATATTTCCATTTAATTCATAATAATCAGCTTGAGAATTAAAGTTAGCACTATCTGGATTAGCATTTCCATATTTAAGTTTTCCAGTATTAACTAAAGTTGCATTCATATAATTTTTAGAATGCATATTAGTACTATAAGGCTCGATTAACAAATTTATAGAAGTAAACAAAGAAGAATCTTTTTTAGGCTTATTAACATATGAATTCCTATTATATACTTCATAACCATCTATAGCATTTAATACATTATAATATTCTTGTACAAAAATTTCACTATTATTCCCATCTATAGCAATAAGAAAATCTACATCTCTATCAAAAGATAAATTAAAATTATCAGCATACTTAGAACCACTTTTATTAGTAGTATCTATAGGAATATATATAGGCTTATTATCATTATTCTTTCTCTTAACATAAAAATATAAATACTTTTCATCCTGCTTCATACTTAAAGATAAATCATCATCATCTATTACTTTATCTTTATCATTCCACTCACTAACATCGCCATCCACATAACACACGCTTTTCTTTTTACCTGGTTCAAAAGAAAGAAGTCCTAACCCTTGATTAGTTGTCTGTGTGTCACTCCAATAAATAGTTCTTCCTGTATCCACTTTTTCAATAGTATTCCAAGATCTCTTATCCCATTCATCTTGCCAAGTAGCTATAATACCACCAGCAGCATTAGAATTAATAATAGATTGATATGCTCGAACTAAAGAATTTCCTTGCTCTACTTCATTCATACCACCAAAATTACCATATTTATCATCTACTAAAGATGAAACTCCACGAGAAGTTGAATATGCAAACTCAGTAATTAAAACAGGCACAGAATGATGTGAAACCAATTGCTCTATATATGATGAGTAAGTATCATCATACTCTTTATTTTCATAACTTAAATAATTTGGATAATAAGAAGAAACATTATAAGAAGCAAAAAGTCCTTTATAATTTCCACTCTCTTTTAAATGTCCTAAATCTAATTGTACTACTTTATGATAAAAATATTTAAGACTACTAGGTTCCAAAAACTCATTATCTAATTCTTCTGAAAAAACTATTTTAGGAATTATAGCTACAGGATCTGTTTCTGGTGAATTAATAAAAGAAATACTATGTTGTTCATGATACTTTTTAACTTCATAACTAATTAAATGGTTCATAACTTTAGCAAGCATAGCTTCAAAAGATGTAGCTTCACTAGTAGTTGAAATATATTCTCCTTTAAAAGTGTTCTTATCCTTATCTTTATTATTAGTATACATAATAGTATCTTCCATCCATTCACTACCTACAATAAACCCAAGAACATAAGAAGAAACATCATTTTTATATGACCCTTTACCAACATTAGACAAAGTCAATTTCTTTCTACCATGTACAACATCAACAGCATTCTCTGCTTGCTTAATAAGTTCCCCATAAAAATCTTTATCATACCCACCTATATGTGAATTCAAAGCATATGTAGGAATATTTATACCTTGAATAAGATATAACTTATCATCATGATTATTATTAAAATCATAAAACGCATCATAAAAATCATCGTTGAAAATAGTATCCAATCTTATAGTATTAGCGCCCATTTCATATATATCTTCTAACCATCTATAATATGTATCATAATCTATTGCATAATCTGTTACATAATTATTAGGCAAAAATCCTCCCAAATTAACACCCTTTACTTTAATAACGTCATAATCTTCTTTATTTTTAATTAACATATTACCTTTATCAGTATAACTAATTACTACAGTATCTTTACTAGTAGGAATATAAAATCCCCATCTATAATAAGCAAAATCAAATAAAACTAAAACTACTATAGTTAAAAATAAAACAATTAAAAATCTTCTCATAACTCACCTCTAATCTAAGGATTAAAATCTTTAACCTTTGACTTGTGACTAAATTGCCTTAAAGTATCTATATTATCATCTAACCATTCCCCACGTCTATGTATAGCATCTTTCATATCATCTATAGCTTCACTATAAGAATGAGCATTTCTACTTACATCTACATATTTATTTTTTAAATCAGTAAAAGAATCTCCCCATTTCACAAAATTTCTTTCTATTGCTGGCCCTAAATACATAATAGTTTCATCTATATAATTATAAAGATATTCTTCACTCAAAATAGTTTCCCTTAATTCCTTATATCTTTTAATAACTCTTTCAGTAAAATAATCATCTTTTAATAGCATCTGAAACCAAGACTTATCTTTCATCATAAAATCCTGATTTTCATCTAATATCTTAGTAAAATAATTATCAAAAATATTATTCAAATCCCAAAAAACTAGACCTAATTTTCCTGATTTATCTTTATATAAATAAGTCGAATTATTACCTGCATCATAATTTAAGAAAAATTCATTTAAAACAACATAATTAACAAAAGAATCAATATCTATATATTTTGAATAACCTATATTCTCATTATTATAATCATAAGAATACAAAATTTTCTCAAAATCACTTATATCACTATTAATATAATTATTTAACTCTTCATTTATTTTACTACTAGTAGGATATTTAATATTGTACTCTGAATGTGTTTTAATCCTATTAGTATACTTAGTAAAATTATTCAAATAATTAATATCATCACCAATACTACGACGTCTAGTAATTTCAAGTAAATAACTTGACACCTTAGAATTTTTATTTAATTTTGATACATTTACACGATTTTTAGAAACTTTTACATTCTCAACCAGTAAATAAACTCCTTGGTATTCTCCATTTATAAAAACTTCACAAAATCTAACATTTGGAGAATAATCCATAACTTCTCCTGTAATATTATATCCTAAATAATTCCTAATTAAAGTCTTATCTAAATAAGGCCCATGTAAAACATAATCTGAATCCTTTGATAATCCTAACAACTTATATGGGTCATCTTTTCCTTTTTTATTAACTAGTTTTAACCTTAATCCCTTTTTCTCAAAAAAACGAGAAGAATTCCCACGGTATCTTATTAATGCTTCTGTAGAATATGTTTTCTTATCCATTGTATTTACTATACCCTTATTATCAAATACTTCCATAGATACTTGAATATAATCTTTAACACTTCTATCATCTCCACCTAAAATTTCTTGATTCTTAGTATCAAAAGAAATAACAGGCAAATGAGAAGAAAAGTTAGTTGGAACTATATTACTACTTTGATATGTATTTTCATTTATATTACTAAAGTCATAATTCACATAAGAAATATTATTCTCTAAATGTTCATGATATCTATCTTTATATAAATCATTTTCTTTAAAATATACCCAAAAAGAAAATGAAAGAAACATAAGTATAGTACATAATAGAATAATCTTATTTTTCATATTAACCACTTATCTCATCATTTTGACTAACTAAATTAACATATTCTACATTTTTAAGTTCATATAAACTTTCCATAATACTTTTTTCTCTAGTTAAAGATTTAGTATAATATTTTTTTGGAAGTTCATAAATAAACTCGATTGTTTTATCAGTTGTATTTTTAACTCTTAAATTAGCTTTTTGCGAAAAATAATCAAACACTATTCCTTCAACTTTTCTTTCATTGCTTAAACTAGTTTTAATTACTAATAAAATTCTATTATCATTTTTAATACGCCCGAAGAAAAGCATAAACAAAAATACTGCTGCACTTCCACATGAAGCTACTATATAATCTCCTACTCCTGAACAAATACCAACTATAATTGCCCAAAAAATATAAGTTGTATCTCTTGAATCTTTTATTGCTGTTCTAAAACGAACTATAGAAAGTGCACCCACCATACCTAGTGATAAAGCTATATTATTTCCTATAACAGTCATAACCATTGTTGTAAGAATTGTAAGCATCACTAAAGAAACATTAAATTTTTTACTATATATAGTTCCTTCATGAGAAAAATAATAAGAAATATATATTGCTGCACCTAATACTATTGCCACTAATAAATGCATTACAATTTGTTCAAGTGTTAAGGTACTTGAAGAAACCTCTATTAAATCTATTAATTTATCTTTCATTAAAATCACTTCTTTCTTTATAAAATTATTTTATGTGTAACATTGCGAGATAGATAATATTTACTAACTGAAGTACTTATACAAGATATGCTTTTTACTAAATCTTTTACATAACTCAGAAGAAATCCATTATACTTAACTTCCAAAATAATATTAGCACTGTCAACCACAGGATTAAGTTTTAACTTAGAATCAAATAGGTCAAATGAACTTTCTGTTGATTTTATATCATGATCGAAAGTCAATCTAATATTATTTTCTTTAACTATAAAAGCATCTCTTTTATATTCCACTATTACTTTAGGTCTGTAAAAATAAGCTGTCATATAAGCATACATCTGAACCGCAAAATCAGAAGAATACTTTAAAAGAGGAGAATAATCTGATTTAGTAATTTTTATAGCATCTTCTCGACTAATTTTTAAAGATCTTTTCATTTGATAACTTCCTTGTTTCTGCTTCATCTCTAACATTGCAAAATCATCATCAGTACTATATATTCTAAGTCGTATCTTACGTCTTATCTCTATTCCATCCTCTTTCTCATTAAAATCTCTGTCATCTATTGTATCAAAATATAAAGATCTAACAACATATCCATCTGATCCATTATGATTATCACTAGTCAAAATTTGTTCAAGATAATGTTTTTGTTTTTTAAATTCCATAGTATTTAAAAGATATTTTATCTCTTTTCTTTTTACAATATTCAAAAATATTACACCTCCCAACTTTTAATTATATTTTTTAATGTCTGGTTTTAGATATAGTCACTCAAACGTAATAATTAAAAAATTAAAATCAGGCATATTGTAGCAAACTTGTAACATACATGTTGCTCTTGAAGTAAATTATATCATAAAAATTGGCAATATTATACAGAAAAGTGATAACTTTGTGAAATTTCTTATCACAAAAACAAAGAAATTTGTTATAATAATTTTATTGAAATAAAGAGTATTTATTTTAATTTAAAATAAGATTAAATCGTATACTAATAATACGTTTTAATAAATATAGTAGTAAAGGAGAGGGTTAATCATGTGGAAAAAAGTGTTTATAGTTTTATTAATTAGTACTTTATTAATTACTGGATGTACTAAAGAAAAAGAAGTAGATAAAGATACTTCAAAAGATAAAGTAAAAGATGTATCTGGCACTTTGACTTGTACAAAAACCGAAACAGATGAAGATAATTTAAAAACAGAATCAACTATGATAATTAATCACAAAAACAATGTTGTAACTAAAGTTGAAGAAACAAGTATACAAGAAGTCGAAGAATCGTATTTAGATTTCACACTTTTATTTAGCAATGGTCTAGCTGAAAAACTAAATGCTGTTGATGGAATTAATGCTAATTTTTCTAAAGAAGATAATAACAAAATAAAAAGTGTTATGTCAGTAGACTATGAAAAATTAAATGTCGAAGATCTAAAAACTAGCTTAGGCGAATTATTTAATGAAGATACTTTCTACAGTTCAAAAAGTAAAACATTAGAAGAATTCAAAACTAATAACTTAGCTGATTACGAATGCAAATAAGAGCTTATGCTCTTTTTATTATAAATTCATAAAAGTATCTGTAAAAATGCAAAAACCCAGGTTATACCTAGGTTAATTTCATCATGGCGGAGACAGAGAGGTCAAAAGGTATTTAATGTTAGATTTTATTTTCCCTTTCTATACCCCATTTTACTTTATTTATTTTTGTTTGTGAATATTGCATTTTATATGATTTTTGGAAAAAAGTACGTAAAATAAGACGTAAAAATTTTAAAATATTTTGTTTTGCAACTCTAAAATTTTTAATACATCTTTTAATTTCAGTTCCAAAATTAGAGCATATTCTTCCTTTTCTTTTTTTGTTAATGGATTAGCTTTAGTAATAAAATCATAATTTGTTAAAAATAATTTAGGATTTATAAATTCAAACATTGCATAAACTAATTCTTCCTCACCAAATTCTAATATATCTTTTTTTACTTCTTCTATCAATTCATCAGAGTCATAGCTAATATTTATCCCATTTTCAAAATAAGCCATTAACTTATCTATTGTTTCTTGTGAACCTTTTCTTTTTTCCTGTTCTATATTTTGTATTGTATTTATATTAACGCCTGTTACTTGCGATAATTCTTTCTGAGTTAGATTTTTTTTATTTCTTAATTTTGTTAACCAATTCAACTATAATCACTCCTTATATTAAATTCAATTTCTTTTTTAAATCTTTGACTAATTTTTTATCAAATGTCCTAGGTTTTTTATTACCTAAATTTTCAATTTTTAATATATGTTTACCATCAATTTTCTTTTTACTACCAAAAAATGAATAAACCGATTTTCAATAACAATTCCTTTATCTTTATAATTTTTATAACTTCCATAATTTCTTGATCCAACCCATTCTTCATATTCAATTTCGCAATAATAATATTCATTACTTTTTTTAATAGTTTTTAATTCATTATGACTTTCTAGCAATTTAATAATTTCATTTAATATTTCTTTTTTATTCCACTTAGATAATGGCTTCTCACCACTTTCATATGCCATTTTAGCATTTATACTCATACTATATCCACAATATCCACTATTCATTTAATATCACTCCTTCTTATGTATATACATTATATCACAGGTCGGTCGGTCAGTCGATATATATTATTTTATTGACAACACAATAAAAATGTATTATACTATGTTTTACAAATTAATTAAAATGATTTGTAACTATAAAAGGACACAAAAAAAGAAGGTAAGTGTGCGCTTAGCACACTTACCTTCTTTTATATTTCTTAATCAGTTCTATTTCTTAATTTAATAGTTGAGCCAATAGGAATGTTTCCATAAATTCCTTGTTTGTTTAATTGTGTGCTATAGTA
>CANSWR010000031.1 GCA_947650795.1 uncultured Bacillota bacterium
AAAACAACAAATCATTAGATGAGATAAAACTATATACAAATATATCAATAGAAGAAATAAATAAACTTAAGAATAAAAATAAAAAGAATAAGTGATTTGTAAAGATACTGTTGTAAAAAAAGGACTTCTTAAGCTATTATTTACTTATAAAAAGTTTTTAGAGGTTAATGATTTAACTGAAGATGAAATGATTAATAAGTTACATCAAGCATGGAGGCATCCTGTTACTGGTGAAATTCATTATGAAAGTATATTAGAATTGTATAATGCTGCTTTGGAAAGAACTTTGCAAGCAATGAATGATGTTAATCAATATTTATATGGTAGTAAAAATATTCAAGATTTGTTAACCGTTTTCCTAATCTTTCTTATGAAACTGGAATAGATATTTCTTTGGGGAGGAAATGATTTATAACAGGTCTCAAAAAATTGATTTTATAACATTTAAAAATGTTTAAAATCTTTTTCTTTTCTTC
Source organism: uncultured Bacillota bacterium (assembly GCA_947650795.1). Classification (GTDB taxonomy): domain Bacteria; phylum Bacillota_I; class Bacilli_A; order RF39; family UBA660; genus MGBC139354. The sequence goes on from CANSWR010000031.1 coordinate 477, forward strand.
TACATTAATCGTATATTAATTACAAAATGCGACACTTCTCCTTGAAATAATCTATACTAAGTGATATAATCTTTTGTAGAAACGAAGGGAGGGTGAGAGAAGTGACTCATGTAGAAGTTAAGAATGGTAATGTAGAGAACGCTTTAAAAAGGTTTAAAATTAAAGTTCAACGTAGTGGTACCCTTTCTGAAATTAAGAAGAGAAAAGAATACTCTAAACCTGGAGTAGTTAGACGTGAAGCTAAGAAAGCTGCTATTAAAAATGCAAAAAGAAATAGCAGAAATAGTAGAAAAAATAGAGATTAGGAGAATAGTTATGAGTTTATATGAAAAATTAAATGATGATATGAAAAATGCTATGCGTGCTAAAGATAAAGAAACATTAAGTACTATAAGACTTTTAAAGGGCGCTATAGATTTAGCAAGAATTAATAATGGTACTAGAAATGAAGAGTGTTCTGACGATTTAGTCATTGAAATAGCAAGTAAGCAAGTTAAAACTCATAAAGAAAGTATTGAAGAATTTAGAAAAGCTGATAGAAATGATCTTGCTGATAATTTAGAAAGAGAAATTAATATAATTAGTGAATACTTGCCACCACAATTATCTAAGGAAGAATTGGAGTTAGCTATAGATGAAATTTTTGATATAGTTAAACCTGATGGAAAGAAAGATATGGGTAAGATTATGAAAGAAGCTAATGAAAGATTAAAAGGTAAAGCAGATTTCAAATTAGTAAGTGAGATAGTTGGTAGTAAATTAAGTGCTTAATTGCGCTTTTTTTATACCTTTACATTTATTTTAAAATGTGATAATATTAAATACATAAAAGAACTCGTACTGCTGTACGTTTAGGACGTTATGTGTAGGGCTAAAGTAGCATTAAATACACAGAAGCAGAGTTCTTTTTATTTTTGTGTTTTATATAATGTTTGAATTTCTAAATTTTTATTTTTGTTTGAAATATAAGTGACAAGATTATAAGTGCTTGTTATTTTTTTTATAAATGTTAAAGCATAAACGTTTTTGTTCTTAGTCTTAGATAATTTAATGCTATCGAATGTTGTTATTATTTCTTCAATTAGTGTAAAATCATTATCATTTATAGGTATTTGTCCTCTTAGAAATTCAAGAGTATTACCATGTTTCTTTAAAATATGTCTAATAGAATCACTTTTTAAAGATATATTATAACCTTTTACATTTTTGTTAGTGTTATTAATTATTCTATTAGAAATTGAATTGTCTATTTTTCCAAAGTAAAGTTTATTGTTATTAGAATGTTTTTTAGATTTATCTATGAAGCTTAAAATATCTTTATTATTATAAGCTATTTTAACTTTACCTCCTTTAAAATTTAGTATTTCTTTAGTATTATATTTTGTTAAAGATATGTTTTTAGTGTCAGGATTTTCAATAATTTCATAAAAATCATTTAGATAAATATCACAGAACATTTTTTTGCCTCCTTTAGTGTAATTAGTATATAACAAATACATTAGTTCGTCAATAATAAAATTAGTTTATTTTTTTAATTTATTTTTTCCTTAGTGATTATGAAGTTTGCTTTACATTCTGTTTAAAAATCTCATAAGTGAATAAAATTTATCATAGAATTAATAGGTGATTAAAAGTGTTAGAAAATATAAGCACATACCTTTTAAAAGAAGATTATAGACTAAGTATTTTACCATATGGACTTCATATATTGAAATACAAAAGTGTTTTAGATGTGACAGATAAAGAAGCTCTTATTAAAATGCCAAAAAATACTGTAAAAGTACTTGGATCTGATTTAAAGCTTGTTACTTTGGATAAATTAGAAGTTTTGATAACAGGGAAGATAAAGAAGGTGGAAATTATTGAACACTAACTTAATATTAATTAAAATAGATAATTATAGTTATAATGAAGTTGTAAGGTTTTTGCTTAAAAGAAATGTTTTTTATAAGGATTTAACAATAAAGGATAATGGTGTAACGTTAATAGTTAAGTTAACTGATTTAAAGCGTATTAAAAGAGAGATTAAAAGTGTTAAAGTAGTTAGATATTTAGGAGTAAATGGCATTTTATCTTGGTTTAAAAGACATTCTGTAATACTTTTATCATTTTTATTTTCGTATGCTATTTTAATGGCTTTATCTAATGTTATTTTTGATATAGAAATAGTTACTAGTAATAATGAATTAAAAAGAGTTATTTCTTTGTATTTAGACGATTATAATATTAAGAAATATAAGTTTATGAAAAGTAATAAAGAATTAACTAAAATTAAAGAGGAAATATTAAGTGAAAATAAGGATACTTTAGAGTGGATTGAGTTTGAAAGAACTGGTACTAAGTATACAATTAATCTTACAGAGAGAATTAAAATACCACAAAATGGGGAAAAGGTTCCTAGTGATATTGTCGCAAGTAAGGATGCAACAATTCTTTATATGGTAACTAAGAGTGGTACTAGAATAAAAGATTTGAATGAAATAGTTAAAAAGGGTGAAGTTATAATTAGTGGAAATATAATGAAAGATGAAACTCTTGTTAATCAAGTTGATGCGGAAGGAGAAGTTTTTGGAGAGACATGGTATACAGTTACTACAACAGTTCCTTATAAACATGTAGAATATGAAAAAACTGGAACAACTATAAATCATATTTATATTAATATTTTTGGTAAGAAGATAACTTTAATGGGAAAATATGAGACAAAGGAATCTATGAATACTACAACAGTTCTTTTAGATAAACCTTATTTGTTTTTTAATATAATGAAAGAGCAGAAAGAATTATATAAGTATGTTACACATAATTTAACTGAGAAAGAAGCTTATGAGGAAGCAATTAAAAGAAGTGATAAGAGTGTAAATGATTCTTTAGATGCAGAAGAATATATTATTGATAAAAAAGTTTTGAAAAAAAATGTATATAGTAGTAAAATAGAAGTAGAAGTATTTTATAAAGTTTATGAAAACATAGGGGAGAAGAGAGTAATCATAAATGAAACAGTAGAAGGAGAATAAAAATGGTAAAAAGTGCAGTATTTGATTTGCTTGAAGGAGCTTGGCCTACATTAGTTATATTCTTAGTTATAGTTATAATTTTGAGGATATTTTATCTTAATAATAATGGAAAAAAATTAATTCTTCATCAAGAAATAATGATGTTGTGTTTTATTACATACATTCTACTTTTGTTTGAACTTGTTACTAGTAGGGATATATCTATAGGAGGGACTAATTTGGTACCATTTAGAGAGATGTTTCGTTATCAGATTGGAAGTACTAATTTTTATAGACAAGTTGTAGGAAACATTATTCTTTTTATGCCTTTTGGTTTTTTTGCTACTTATTATACTAATATAAGTAAGATAAGAAATATTTCGTTAATAACATTCTTAGTAAGTTTGACAATAGAAACAGTACAAAAATTTATAGGAAGAAGTTTTGATATTGATGATATTATTTTAAATGTTATAGGTGGTATTTCAGGTTTTTTGATTTATGTTGCATTAGATGCGATTAGAAAAAAACTTCCTGGATTTTTCCAAAAAGATGGATTTTATAATTTTTTATCTATTCTTTTGATAATTTTTGTTATACTTTATTTACTTGGAATAATTAAGTTGTGGTGAAAAAGATGAATTATGAAATAACGAATTTGACTGATGAGATAGTACAAATAAAATTAATAGAGGATTTAATAAATTTAACTGGTAAAAAGTTAGATGTTAAAAATTCAATAGTTGAAATTATTTTAACTGATGATAAAAGAATACATGAAATAAATAAACTTTATAGAGGAGTAGATAGAGCTACAGATGTTATTAGTTTTGCTTTTCAAGATACTTTTGATGTACTAGCAAATGATATTGTGAATTTAGGAGAAATTTATATAAGTTTAGATAAAACAAAAGCACAAGCTAAAGAATATGGGCATTCTTTTGAGAGGGAATTAGGTTTTTTAACAGTTCATGGTCTTTTGCATTTATTAGGATATGATCATATGAATAAAGATGATGAAGTAGAGATGTTTGCAATTCAAGAAGAAATATTAAAGTGTTATGGATTAGAGAGGTAGTTTATGAAAGATAAGTTAAAAGAATTAATTAAGAATAGTTATGCTCCTTATTCAGGGGTTCATTTTGCTTGTATAGTTGAAAGTGATAATGGAAACTTTTATGAAGGAGTTAATATAGAAAATGCTTCTTATGGTGGGACTATATGTGCTGAGAGGAATGCAATTAATGCTGCTGTAAGTCATGGTGAAAGAAAATTTAAAGCTTTGTATTTAATGACAGATTTAGATCATATAGGAATGCCTTGTCACATATGTAAGCAAAGTATGTTAGAGTTTTTTGATGAGAATGTTCTTTTTAATATCATGACAGTTTTAGGAGAAAGTAAGGTTATGACTTTTAGAGAAGTGATGGAAACTATATTCAGTAAGGATGATTTAAGATGAAAAGTGGATTTATAAGTATAATTGGTAGACCTAATGCGGGTAAGAGTACTTTAATAAATAGAATTGTTGGAGAGAAGATAGCAATTACTAGTGATAAGCCAGGTACTACTAGAAATTTAATACAGGGTGTTTATACAAACGATGAAGTACAGATAGTTTTTGTAGATACTCCAGGTATTCATAAACCTAAGGATAAACTTGGCGTGAAATTAAATGCTCAGGCATATTATAGTGCGAATGATGTGGATGCGATTATGTTGGTTATGGATGCTAGTCAAGAGTTTGGTAAAGGAGACAGATTTGTTTTAGATAAAATAAAGGGAGAAGATAAGCCTGTTGTTTTAGTTTTAAGCAAGATTGATAAGCTTTCTACAGAACAATTATTAAAGAAAATAGATGAAGTTAAAGATTTATATAGTTTTAGTGATATTATTCCAGTAAGTGCTAAGAATAACGACAATATAGATAGACTTTTACAGGTGTTAGAAGGGTATTTAACAGATACTGTTAAGTATTTTCCAGATGGAGATATTACTAGCAGTCCTATGGAATTTAGATTACCTGAGATTGTAAGAGAAAAGATATTAGAGTTAACTGATGAGGAAGTACCTTATAGTATAGCTTGTCTTTTAAGTGATATTACTGAGGAAGATACAATTATAAATGTTTATGTTGATGTTATAGTTGATAGAGATTCTTTGAAAAAAATTATTATAGGAAAAAACGGAGAAATGCTTAGAAATATTGGTATGCGTGCAAGGATTGATATGGAGAATATTTTAGGTAAGCAAGTATATTTGGAATTATATGTAAAAACTTTAAAAAAGTGGCGTGATAAAGAAAAATATTTGAATGAATTAGGATTTAATGATTTTTAATGAATAAAATTTGATTAATTGTCACAATATTAATTAGGTGATAATTATGAAAAAGAAAGATTTATGGAAAAAATTTGCAGAAAGTGGAAAAATTGAGGATTATTTAAAGTACAAGAAAGGTAAATAGTAATGGAATTAATAAGCATAGAGGGTATAGTTGTAAGTACTCTTAACTATGGAGAAAATAGTAAAATTTTAAATATTCTTACTAGAGATAAAGGTATTATAGGTGTTATTTCTAAAGGATGTTTAAGAGAAAAGAGTAAGTTAAGAGTAGTAAGTGGATTATACACTTATGCTGTTTTTTACGTTAATTATAAAAAAGATGGTAAGCTTAGTACTTTGACTAGTGCTGATGTAATTGATTATTTTATTAATATTAGAAGTAATTTAGAACTTCTTGGATATTTAGGTTATTTAGTGGATCTTGCTAAGAATGTTTATAAGCAACATCCTGAACAAGGGGTTTATGATATTCTTGTAAGTGGAATAATGAAAATTGAAAGAGGGTTTAACCCTAAAGTAATTACTAACATTGTAGAAATAAAGTATTTAGATTATTTGGGTGTAGGTTTATATTTGAATGGATGTGTGGAATGTGGAAATACTAGTATTGTTACTATTTCTTTAAAGAAGGGTGGATATGTTTGTGCAAAACATTTAACTAATGAAGTTATTTATGAAGCTAATATGCTAAAAATGTTAAAAGCTTATTATTATGTAGATATAGATAAGATATCTGAATTAAAGTTAAAAACTAAATTGATAGATGAAATAGATAATTTTTTGATGACATATTATAAAGAATATACTGGTTTATTTTTAAAGAGTAAGAATTTTTTTAATAATATAAAAAGTAGTTAATCCAATATCAAGGTTAACTACTTTTCATTTTTAGTGAGTTCATCCATACTTACTTCAAGGACAGTAGCGATTTTATAGAGAGTTTCAACTGAGAATCCGCTTTTGCCACCACTAGTTTCTATTCTTCTAATAAAATCGTAAGAGAGTTCTGTATACAAAGCTAATTGCTCTTGTGTAAGACCTCTTTCTTTTCTATATTTTCTGATATTGGCAGAAATTATGCCCTTAATGTTTGGATTAAAATCATAAAACTTTTCTTTTATCATTTCTTTCCCCACCTAAATAGCAATATATCATTACTTTGTAAAAAGCTTCGTGACCCAGAAATACCAGTTGGACGGGAATTTCTATTACATTTGTATGGTATTAAAGACACCACTTAATGTGTCTATAGTGACCAGTTGTTTTTTGTTTTATTGTTATAATGCTAATAAATTACTTAAAAAGCCCATAGATACAGGCCTTTGTGATTGTTTAAGGGGTTAATTTTAGAGAAAATTTTTTAAATAGTAGTATTTATATTAATTGTAAGCTAAAGTATAATTTTTTATTATAAAAATCTCTAGTAACTAAGTAGATTACTTGTGAATAATTTTGCACAATTTTCTTATTAGCTATTCTGTAAGGCATATAATTGACAAATATTACTTCAAATGATAGAATAAATTAAGTCTTAAGAAATAGTTAAAATAAGATTTAGAGGTGGATTAAATGGTTGAAAATGTAAATGATTTGATAAAATTAAGAAAGCGTATAGTTTTATTAATAGATCAGATAAGTAGAGATATATCTAGTGAGTCAATTAAGAATGCTGATGTTTTAGCAGATGCTATAGTAAGTCACTTTATAGAAACACAAGATAAATATATAGATGAAGAGGAATTAATATTAGTACTTCATTGTTCTCCTTTAATTTATAATACTTCAAAAAAAGATGTACTTAAATGTTTGGGAATAAGTAATGAAGATTTCAATTATTTTGAAGAACACTTTGATTTAATAAATGATGCTGAAAATTTATATTGTGGTTTTGATCCAGCATTTTTAGGATTAGATGGTTCTTATAAATATTATTCATATAGTACAGACTTAATTAAAGAATTACAGTCACGTGGATTTAAAGTTTCATTAAGAGATAATGAGTTAATCATTAAATGTCATATTTCTACATTAGATAAAGATGTTACAGATTGTAAGTTAGATACTGATAAGAAAACAGTACTTGATGTACAAAATGCTAGGATAAATTCTATTAATCTGTTTAAAGGCATTATAAATGAGATAGAAACTCAAGTAAAGAATGATATTTTGAAAGATAAGAATGAAGTTATATATCAAGTTATGGAAACCCTAGCTTATAAAGTAATAAATAATATTGATTTAGGCGAAATTAGTTTTACATTTAATGCTACTCAAGTTAATTTGAATGATTTTATAAATAGTGAGTATTTTAATTCAGAATATGGTATTAATACTGATTTAAGATTTGTAAGAAAAACAGTAAATAGTATTATAGAAAGAAATAATTTATTTTATGTTAATTTAAATGCAAGAACATTGTTAGTTGACTTGGATGCTTTGATTTTAGAATTAAGAAATAAAGATTTGGTATTATGTCAAGATCAAGATTTAGTTAAAGTAAGTGCTAATATTCCTAGTAGTGAAGAAATATTAAAAAGAAAATTAAATGTTTAGGAGATAAATATTATGAAAAAATTGATAGATTTAAGAAAGAAGATTTATATTATTTAAAGAAATTAATAGAATCAGTATCAAATGGAAATACTTCATCTTTGTTAAAAGAATTTGTTTCTATTTTAAATGGAGGTTCAAATGAGATAATGTTTTCATTTGAAAGATTTTATGATATTGTTTCTACTTGTAGAGATCCTCAAGATTTTTTGAAAATTTAGGTATTGATAGTAGAAATTTTGATAATGATGATATTATTCAAATAGTAGATAGTATTGATCAAAATAGAAATTATGAAGTAAATGTGGAAGAAGCATTATTAATAATTAGAAAAAGTGATAATGTTAGAAAGTTATAAATGTAATATTTAGGGACTTGACGCATATAATGTTATTAGATATAATTAGTTTATGAAAAGCGATGATGAAGTGGTGGAATACTTCTAGGCTATATAAAAAGAGTAGATTCTTCTTAGGATAAGTTAGGTGGAACCGCGGGTGTTGAGCTCGTCCTAACAACTGAGAAGTTTTTTATTTAAAGAAAGAGAGGAATGATAAAATGAATAGTAATTTGACTATGGAGAAATTAGTTAATTTATGTAAACAATATGGGTTTATATTTCAAGGGAGCGAAATATATGGAGGACTTGCTAATACTTGGGATTTTGGTCCTGTTGGAGTAGAACTTAAGAAAAATGTAAAAAATGCTTGGATGAAAAAGTTTGTACAAGAAGATCCTAATAATGTTGGGCTTGATTCTGCAATTTTAATGAATCCAAAAACTTGGGAAGCTAGTGGACATCTAGGAACTTTTTCTGATCCTTTAATAGATTGTAAAAACTGTAAATCTCGTCATAGAGCTGATAAATTAATAGAAGAACAAAGTGATAAAGATGTAACGACTCTTACTAAGGAAGAACTTGTGCCTTTTATTAAGGATAATGATATTAAATGTCCTAAATGTGGCAGTACTGATTTTACTGATATAAGAGAATTTAATCTTATGTTTAAAACATTTCAAGGAGTTACAGAAGATTCTAAAAGTACAGTTTATTTGAGACCAGAAACTGCACAAGGTATATTTGCTGACTTTTTAAGCGTTCAAAGAAGTATGAGACTTAAAGTGCCTTTCGGTATTGGCCAAGTAGGAAAGAGTTTTAGAAATGAAATAACACCAGGTAATTTTATTTTTAGAGTTAGAGAATTTGAACAAATGGAGTTAGAGTTCTTTTGTAAACCTGGAACAGAGCTAGATTGGTTTCAATATTATAAAGATGAGTGTAAGAATTTCTTATTGTCTTTGGGAATAAAGGAAGAAAATTTAAGATTAAGAGATCATTCTAAGGAAGAGTTATCATTTTATAGTAATGCTACTACTGATATAGAGTATAAATTTCCTTTTGGATGGGGAGAATTATGGGGTATTGCTAGTCGTACTAATTATGATTTAGGTCAACATCAAAAATTTTCTGGTGTTAGTATGGAATATACTGATCCAGAGACTAATGAAAAATATATTCCTTATGTAATTGAACCAAGTGTTGGTGTTGAAAGGACAGTTTTAACAGTACTTTGTAATGCTTATGAAGAGGAGACTTTAGAAGATGGTACTACTAGAGAAGTAATGCATTTTCATCCTTATTTAGCACCTTATAAAGTTGCAGTTTTACCTCTTATGAAAAAGTTACATACTGAAAAAGCGAAAGAAGTTTATAGAGATTTGTCTAAATATTTTATGACTAGTTATGATGAGAGTGGTAATATAGGTAAAAGATATAGAAGGCAAGATGTTATTGGTACTCCATTTTCTATTACTATAGATGATGAAACTTTAAATAATAATACTGTAACTGTTAGAGATAGAGATACTATGAAACAAGAAGTAGTTAAATTAGATGATTTAAGAAATTATATTGATACAAGAATCCAGTTCTAAATTGGGTTCTTTTTCATATAATATAATGTATTATGTGTGAAGTTATGTTGTTTTTCTAATATTGATTGTTATGTGCTTAATTTGGTTAATTACTTAATAATTGTTTTATTTCATCATTTTGGCAAAAAAGTGCCAATTAATTTTTGCAAGTGAGGGTATAATTTATAAATATTCTCACATAATATAAACAGTGGTATTAAAGTGTTACTTAATATATAGTAACTCTATACTGCTACATAAAACATGACTTTTCAAGTTTTATTTGGAAGGTTGTGTTTTTCTATATATAAATCGTAATTAGAATAAGTTATGCTAATTTGAGCTTAATAATAAAAAAATAATAAAAAAATGTTGCAAGAGTTGCTAATAAATAATTATTATGATAAAATAATTTATGTTAAATATAATTGGAGGCATAGAGATGGCATTTAAGAATTTTAAGATATTTGAGACTAAAGTTGATGATGAAGATGTAGTGGATTATGATGAATATTACAGTACTTCGCAGGAATCTAGTAAAAAAGGAGTTTCTGCTAGTAATGGTAATAAGATGATATTAGTAGAACCAAGAGCTTATTCTGAGTCTCAGCAGATTGCTGACCATTTAACTTCAAGAAATAGTGTTGTTGTTAATTTTAAAAGGGTAACTACTGATCAATCTAAGAGAATAATAGACTTTTTAAGTGGTACATTATATGCTATTGGAGGAGATTTGCAAAAAATAGGTGATGGTATTTATTTGTGTACTCCTAAAAATGTTGATGTTCAAGGTCAAATAACAGAGGAAAAGACTAGTGATAATGGGGAAGAATGGTAATAAAATAAAATAAGAGGGTGTCCAAGTGAGAAATTTCGATACGGTTAAAAGAGGGTATGATCAAGATCAGGTAAAGTTTTATTTAGATGAAGTCATAAGTGAATATGAGAAGCTTTTGAACGCTAAAAAAGAGTCTGATAGAAAAGTCCTAGAATTAAGTGAAAGATTACAGTATTTTAAGCAATTAGAAAATACTATGAATCGTGCGATTTTTTCTGCTGAAACTACTAGTGATGAAATAAAGAAAGTCGCTAGGCAAGAAGCAGAGTCATTGATTACAGAAGCTAAAAGAAATGCTAATAGAATTATTAATGATGCTCTTCTTAAAGCTGAGAAAGCTGAGGATGATGCAGATAGACTTAAGAGAAATATTAATCTTTTAAAACGTAGACTTAAATCTATAATAGAGGGTCAATTAGAAATTATTGAGGAAATGGACAAAATTGAATTTGAAAGAGATGAGTATTAAGTCACTTATGTGACTTTTTTCTAAAGGAGTGTTTATGCAGTTGATAATAGATAATATTGTGGATTTTTTGCTTTCAGTAAAGTTTTATGGTCCTATTATAACAGTTTTAGTAGGGTTATTGGTTTATAATTTGTTTAAAAATGTTATAGTAAAGATTAAAAATAGAAGAGGTAAAAAAAGAAATTATAAGAAAGAGGAAACTGTTATAAATTTAATTAGAAATATTGTTAAATATCTTATTATGATTATAGTTTCTTTAATAGTTTTAGAGATTTATGGGGTAAATACTACAAGTATTATTGCTAGTCTTTCAGTAGTGGGAGTTGTAATAGGACTTGCTTTTCAAGATACTTTAAAAAATATGTTGGCAGGAATATTGATAATTTTTGATGATAGATATAATATAGGAGATGTTGTAGAGATTAATTCTTTTATTGGTGAGGTTATATCTTTAGGACTTCAAACTACGAAATTGCAGGCTTATACAGGAGAAGTGTTTACTATTCAAAATAGTAATATTTCTACAGTTATTAATTATACAGAATATGATTCAAGACTTATTTTAGATTTAGGTGTTTCTTATAATACAGATATAAGTTTACTTGAAAAAACATTAAAGAAATTATCAAATAAAGTAGAAAAAATGGATAACGTTAAAGGGAGTATTGAACTTTTAGGAATTAATAATTTTGATTCAAGTCAAGTAGTATATAGAATTGCATTACTTTGTAAACCTTATACTCATTATGGAGTAAAAAGAGCTACTTTAAAAATTATAAAGGAAGAATTTGATAAAGTAGGTATTGAAATACCTTATATGCAGGTTGATGTACATTTAAAGGAAGAGGGGAAAAAGAAAATAAAAAAATAGTTAATTGGATAATATTAATAATAGTTAAAATGAGTCCGTGGAGTTGGTATAATAGTTATGCGGCCGTGTTCGTTGTGTGGGATTCGTATGGTCCTGGTCATATGTGGTATGCGAATGTCAATCATGCTGAAGGAGTCGTTCGTCAGTAATTTCTCTTTGATAATAGTTTATTCATAATAAAGAGATATGGTAGGAAAAACTTTAGAGAAACAAATATTATCCAAAGCGTTTAGCTGAAAATTTAAAATATTATAAAATTAGTATATTTAAGAAAATTTTATAATAAAGTAGTATTAATTGGTAATATTAAAAAAATTGATGAGTCCGCATGGCTTAGGACAGAATGGTAGCGTTCACTATGTGCACATGTTTGTTGTGCATTCTTCTGGCTTTCCTGGATACTTGAGTGGCGCTGGTGTTTTTGGCGCTGATGGAGTTGTTCGTCTCAGAAATTTCTCTTAAATAAATTTTTTCATAATGGATGTTATAGTAGAAGAAGTATAAGAGAAACAAACATTATTCAAAGTCTTTAGGCAAAAATTTATTAAATAAAATTAAGATAATATTAGAAAATTTGATAATTGAATTATTTTTGTTTTATAAATTTGATAGTGTTTTATTAATTGTAAATTCTTGATGAGTCCGTATAATTGCTACGGAGGGAGTTATGTGTTCGTTGTAAATGCTTCTAGTTATCCTGGATTAATTAATAATGCGATTGCGGCCCACACTAATGGAGTCGTTCGTTCCAGAAATTTCTCTTTAATAAAATTTTTTTCATAATATATGTTATAGTAGAAAAAATTATAGAGAAACAAATATTATCCAAAGCGTTTAGCTGAAAATTTAAAATATTATAAAATTGCTATACTTAAGAAAATTTTATAATGAGTAGTTTTATTGGATAGTATTAAGAAAATCTTTAATATGAGTCCGTCTGGCTTTCTAATTTGGAATGATTTTCGATCTGCATTGTTTTCGGTAAATGGTTCTGATAATCCTGGACAAATAGATTATACTTATGATAATTTTACTGGAGTCGTTCGTCCCTAATTTCTCTTTGATAAAGTTATTCATAACATGTGTTATAGTAGAAAAAATTATAGAGAAACAAATACTATTTAAGTTTACTTAAAGTATAATGAAAATGTTTATTTTTATGGTAATTTAAATGTTTTTATGCTAAAATTAAGTAATCTTATTTTTATATTAGTACTTTGATGGGAAAATGTAAAAATAGATACTATCAATTAAAATAATTTTGTTTTGCTTAATATTGAAAGGTATTTGAGTATTATATCTTTAATTTTAGAGTTGTTTTTTCTTTGATTAAGTTTTTTTATAATTTACGTTAATGTAGGAAAGCTTTAAGAAAAATAAATATTATTATTCTATTTTGTCAGATTAAAAAAATTAAATGCAATTAAATAAAATTTGAAAATTTTATAAATATTTGTTTTTATTTGCTATGGATAGTGTTTATTTAAAATGGTTAAAATAATGAGTCCGTCTCATAAGCTTGACGGTTATGCGAACGTGTTCCTTGTGCATGGATTTCTTTATTTTGGGCATCTAAGTAGTTGGTATGTTCACGCCACTGAAGGAGTCGTTCGTCTCAGTAATTTCTCTTAAAATAGTTTTTTCATAATAAATATTATAGTAGAAAAAATTTAGAGAAACAAAATATTATTTAAGTTTACTTAAGGCATAATTAAAATCTTTATTTAAGTAATTAATTAACTCTTTTATGAAAATGATTTTATTTTTATGGTATTTTAAATGTTTTTATGCTAAAATTAGGTAATCTTATTTTTATATTAGTACTTTGATGGGAAAATGTAAAAATATTAAAAAATGAATGATATTTATTTAACTCATACTAATAAAATATTTATAGTGTGAATATTCATGATATATTATTTTAGTAGTTTTAATGTTTTCTTTTATAGACATGTTTACAGCACTAACGGAGTCTCTCACTTCAGACATTTTTCATTTGGCAAATATTTGTAGTCCGTCTTATTGGAATAGCAATTATAGATGCTCGTATATATTTGATGTGATTGGATCTGGTAATCCAGGACAGTTGTGGAATGCGAATGTTGACTATGACACTGATGGGGTCGTTCGTCTTAGTAATTTCTCTTCAAAAATAATTTTTCATAATATAGACTATAGTAGAAGATGTTTAAGAAAAACAAATTTATTTAAATAAAATGTTTGAAAAATTTATGTTTATAATATTTTGAATGTTATTAAGAATAACGTTATTTAAAGTTTATAGTTCTAAAAATAAAAAATTAGTTGATTGTATAGTTTTTGTATTATAAATTAAATAGTTTTTTACTAATTTAAAGTTTATATGAGTCTGTACTGTTGGGATAGCGTTAATGCGTATGTGTTTGGTTTGCGTAATTCTAGTTATCCTGGATATTTGGCCTTCACATATGTTAGTGATCCAGATGGAGTCGTTCGTCTCAGAAATTTCTCTTTAATAAAATTTTTTCATAATGTAAATTATAGTAGAAAAAATATTAGAGAAACAAACATTATTTTAACGAAGTCTTATAGACTAAAAATGTATATGAAATCAGTAAAGTATTTGAAAGCTACTATATACATGTTACCTTGTTTGTATCTTAAATAATGTTATTTAAATCTGTCCAATAAAATGAGTCCGCATAAATTTTTAGGCAGCAACGCGTACATGTTTGATGTGGATGGTTCTGTTTATCTTGGGCAGATGAGCGTTGCAAGAGTTCACGACTCTGGTGGAGTCGTTCGTCTTAGTAATTTCTCTTTAATAATGATTTTTTTATAATAAAATTATAGTAGAAAAAATTTAAGAGAAACAAATACTATTAGTTAATTAAATAATAATATAATTAGATTAGTATGAAAAGAAAATTTAGTTTTATAAGATTAAATTATATAGTATTAAGTTAATTCATTATAAGAATGAGTCCGTATGATTGGTTTAATGGCTTCGCTCGTGTGTTCTTTGTGTATGGTTCTAATAATCCTGGATACTTGGGGATAGCGAACGTTGAACACACTGGAGTCGTTGTCGAAAATTTCTCTTTAATAAAGTTTTTTCATAATAAATATTATAGTAGAAAAAATTTAAGAGAAACAAATACTATTAAAGAAAAAATAGTATGATAATTAAATTAGTACTAAAAAGAAAATTTATTAAAAATATTATTTTATTAAACTGAATAGTATTATTATAGTTAATTTTTGTGAAATGAGTCCGTATTTTTATGATGATTGGGGCTATGGTTTGCGTGAAGCGATTTTTATTGTGCAAGGTTTTGCTTATTCTGGCCAGTTGGGGTGGGCAAGTGTTAAGCATGCTGAAGGAGTTGTTCGTCAGTAATTTCTCTTTGATAAAAAGCTATTTCATAATGAAAAGTTATAGTAGGAAAAACTTTAGAGAAACAAATATTATTCAAAATTTTTTGAACTAGACAATTATTAATAGTAATTTGCTTTTAAAATGTAATTAATAATGTTTTTGATAAGATTAAATTGAATGATATTATAAAAAAATATGAGTCCGTATCATTTTGATATATGGAGTGGAGCATATAGAGCGTACATGTTCATTGTGTTTGGTTCTGGTCTTCCTAGTCGGTTAGGCTTTGCTAGAGTCATCGATACTGATGGAGTTGTTCGTCCCAGAAGTTTCTCTTTAATAAATTTAATTTTTAGTATTTTTGTCTAAAGAACTCATTTCATCTGTTAATCCTAAAATATAGTCTGCTGAAACGTTTAAAAATTTACATATATTTGCTAAATATGTTATTGGCATAACATTTTTTCCGTTTTCATATCTTTCATATTGTTGAGGTTTGATGTTAAGTGCTTCTGCTACTGATTTTTGTGTTATGTTTTTACAATCTCTAACAAATTTAATTCTATCTGTGTAATACATAATTTTCACCTATATTTTTTATATCATATAATGGTTATTTATTAACTTTCTATCAACATATCTGTTGATTTTCTTTTATGTTTGTTGTATGATATATTTATCAACATATCTGTTGTTAATGTAAGGGTAAATATTATTATAAGGAGAAAGAAATGAAGAAAATAATAATAACTATTCTTACAATGTCAGTACTATTATTATGTATAGGAATATCATATTCATACTTCACAGGTATGATATTTGGGAGTGGAAAAAAATTATCAGTGACAGCTAGAAACTTAAGAATACTGTTTACTGATAATGAAGAGTTAGGTTCAAATGATATAACACCTGGTTGGAGTGAATCAAAGTCTTTTACTGTGAAGAATGAAAGTGATGATGTAT
>CANSWR010000032.1 GCA_947650795.1 uncultured Bacillota bacterium
AGATACAAAGTAGCTATGACGAAGGAAGAAGTTTAGGATATGATGAAGGAAGAAACTCTGGATTTAATGAAGGAATAATAAGTGGAGAAACAAATAAACAGTATGAAATAGCATTAAAAATGTTAGAAAACAACAAATCATTAGATGAGATAAATCTATATACAAATATATCAATAGAAGAGATAAATAAACTTAAGAATAAAATTAAAAAATTCTAAATTTAACACAATACTATATTATTACTGTTTTTAAGTTCTAATTACATAAAATACATGATATAATACTTATATAAACAAAGGAGGAAAACTATGAGTTTATTAGTTTATAACACAATCACAAGAAAAAAAGAAGAATTTAAAAGCATTAATAAAGGAATTGTTGGAATGTATGTATGTGGTCCAACTGTTTATGGTTATCCACATTTAGGACATGCTAAAAGTTATGTTAGTTTTGACATAATATACAGATATTTGTGTTACCTCGGTTATAAAGTTAAATATGTACAAAATATTACAGATGTAGGACATTTAGTAGGAGACGCAGAATCTGGTGAAGATAAAATTGAACGTCAAGCAAACTTGGAAAAAATAGATCCTGTTGAAATAGCATATAAATATGAAACAATATACTTTGATAATATGGATGCCTTAAATGTAAAGCGTCCTACTATAAGTTGCCGTGCAACTGGACATATTATAGAAATAATAAATATGATAAAAACTTTAATTGATAAAGGATACGCTTACGTCACAGAAAAAGGTAACGTATATTATAGAGTTAACAAATTTCCTAGTTACGGAGCACTTTCTAATAGAACACTTGAAGATACTTTAAGTGGAGAAAGAATAGAAGTTGCTAGTGACAAAGAAAGAAACGAAGATTTTGCTCTTTGGAAAAAAGCAGAAGATAATCACTTAATGAAATGGCCTAGTCCATGGGGATTAGGTTACCCAGGATGGCATATAGAATGTTCCGTTATGAGTGGAAAATATTTAGGAAAAACTTTTGATATTCACGGTGGTGGAATGGATAACATATTCCCACATCATGAATGTGAAATAGCGCAATCAGTCGCAGCTAACGATGCGCCTTTTGTAAATTACTTTCTACACAACAATTTAGTAACCGTTAATGGACAAAAAATGGGAAAATCTTTAGGAAACTTTATTACCCTACCTGATTTATTTAAAGAATATGAGCCAATTATAATAAGATTTTTTATTCTACAAAATCATTATAGAAAACCTACTGATTTTAATAAAGAACAGCTTAACAATGCTTGTGAAACTTACAGAAAACTTTCAGAGTCAATAAACAGATTATACTCTGAAACTAAAAATATTGAAAATACCAACTATAATACTGATGATGAAATTAAAACATTAAAAGAAAATTTCTTAAATGCTATGAACGATGATTTTAATACTTCACTTGCAATAAGCTATATTTTAGAAGCTTCTAAATTAATAAATAAAGAACTTAATGGAGAAAAAAATACAAATAAACTTCTATCACTAAAAAATTTCATCCAAGAATGTGCATGTGATATTCTAGGACTTAAATTTAATAACTCTAATATTTCTAAAGAAAATGAATTAATAGAAATTATTTCAAATTTAAGAACTAAGATGAGAGAAGAAAAAAATTATGAACTATCAGACAAAATAAGAGACGATTTAAAAAACATTGGAATAACTCTTAATGATAGAAAATAAACAGAACAATACTATATAAATCTGTGCATTTATATAGTATTTTATTTATATAGAAATTAATTAAATATAAAAAAATAGACTTACAATAACTGATTTGATATAATAAATAAAAGAAGTAAAGGAGTTACATTATGCTAACTAAAAAACAAAAAACACTATATTTTATCCTATGTATAATTTTACTAATTATAGGAATTTGTATAGGAATGTTTATTAATATCAAAGAAAAAGAAGTTGACAAACCAAACATTAAAGAACCATCCATTAATGATAAAGAAAAAGAGCCCGAAAAAGAAATAATAAAAAAACAATTATACTTTAGTGAAAAAGGAAGAAAAATTTACCTTTATGATATCGACAGAGTTACAGTTAATAAACAAAGTTTAACTATTCAAAATAATATTTGGGAAATTATATCTAACTTAACAAAAGAATATAAATTATTAGAAACATATAAAGATGGCGGAAGCAAACTATATCAAACCAATGAAGAAAACAGAGTTGACGATAAAATAAATATGCTAGTATGTAACACATTAGATGGAAACATGGACGTATATTTTGGAAAAACAGATATGAAATATAAAGATGATTTTTGTAAAACAAACACAAACGATATATTTACAAAAACATATCATGTATTAAATATTTTAGACCTTGATACAGACGAAGCTAAATATCTAGTCTTAAGACAATTTCAACTTCCTGAAAGCACAGCAATAGTCAAAGTAAGTACATATTTATTACCTGATATAAAAGAAAATGATCCATATGAATTTACTTTCCAATATACTGATAATTTACTAAAAGATACAAATACAAAATCTATTTTTGAAAATACCGAATTGCTAGAAATTAAAAAAACAGATAAACTAGGACTAGAACAAATTAATGATATTATAGACGATAAATATTTAGAAAAGAATAAAATCAAAAGATAGAGTTCATTCCCTATCTTTTAATTATTCTTTATTATCATCAGAAGATAAAATACTTTCATGCTTTTTAGTAAAATACATCAAAGCTAAATCAAATTCTTTATCATTGTCTAAACCTTTATAATGTATATCTCCATTTAAAGCGACTAATTTTCTTATAATAAAATCTGTTTTATCAATGCTATTAATTAAATATACATATGTCTTACCATTTTTTGATATCTTATCAATTTCAATATAAGACTTATTATCAATAACAGAAACATCTACATTCATGCAATATTTGCTCCCTTACTATCTTTTTGAATAGAATCAAACACTTTAAAAGCTCTCCTATCACACGATTTTTTAAATTCTTCAATAGATGGTTCACCATCTTTATCCAAATAATTATTTAAAACTAAATAATCGTTTAAATTATCTACTCCAGAAAAAGAATTTCTAATGTAATCATTAGCTCTTCCCTCTATACTAGAATAAAGACCTAAATAAAAAATAACAGAATCGATGTTAGATCTCCCGCCAACCCCAACGAGATTATTAATATTCTTTCCCATATCAGTACAAACTGAACAAAATGCATAGTCAAACATGTCACCATCTAATTTAAGTAAATCTTTTGCAATACCTTCATGATTATAATAAAAATTATCTCTGTCATTAGAATTATTATAAATAGTATTTTTAGAAACTATGCTAGAATAATGAGCACCATGTAAATTTTCTGGTCCATTTGCATAAAGCAAAGATGCTATTTCTTGTGTTACATCCTCAGTTTTAATAGTATCCTTTTCTTGAATTACCTGAGAAACCTGAATAGTACCAACCGCACCTAAAGTTAAAGCACAAGACACAATAACTACTGACAGAAGTTTCTTTATTTCTCTCATATCTACATAAAACCGCTTTGCATTACGAACAGTATCTTTAACACCAATACTATTATTTCTTGCACGTTCTACCATTTTAACTAAAGCATCTTGATCATTAACGTCCATGATATCTGAGACACTTACAACTTTTCCCATATCTTACCTTCCTATATTATATATTTATAATATAATGGCCTGTCAATATAGTCAACTCTCAGTAAAAAACTTTACATTAAAATAAATTTTATATGTAAAAATTTCTATTTTATTAAACACAAACTTATGATATACTACACTTTAGAAAGAGAAGTGAATTATGAAAAAATACACATTAATAATAATATGCATAATACTATTATTAACTGGATGCAAGAAAACACCTATAACAAAAAATATAGAATGCACACTAAATAATGAAGTTGAAGGAATAAAAGTTAATGGAAAATATGAAGTAATTTACACTGACAAATATGTTGATAAGATTATATTGACAGAAAAATACACTGTAGAAAAAGATTACTTAATAGAAAGTATAGAAAATACATTTGACTCACTTTATCAAGAAGGAAATAATTTAAAACATTATGAATACACTAGACAAACAGATGGGCTAACAATAACAAGTATTGTAAAATTAGATTATAATAAAATAAATATAGAAGCTTTACAAAAAACAAACCTACCATTTAAAAATACTATTAAAGACGGTAAAGTTGAAGCAAATACATTAATAAATAGCTATAAAACCAACGGAGCTATTTGCAAAGAAATAAATCAAAATTAATTAATAAAATCTTATTAAAAGCAACATAACAATTATGCTGCTTTTTTAAATGGTAAATTTATTTATTTAAAGAAGCTTTAACTAAATCAATCATTTCCTCAGTATGACTAGTAACTTCTTTTAAACTTGAATAAATATCTTGTAATTTAATCATTTCTTTAGAAATCCCAGAAACAATACCATATTTAAAACTATTACTTATTAAATTAGGAACAATATCAAAACTATTCATTGCTAAATCTTTACAATCTTTCAATGCCCTTTTTATACAAAACTCCAAAGTTTGTTCCATTAGTAAACTAACCGCACTGGTAGAATTTTCAGAAAAAGTATTAATACCATCTAAACATACAAATGCCTTAGCCATACAAAACAAAAAATTAGGTGGAGCTATATCATAATTAAAACAAATATTTATCATATCTGTAAAATATGAAGTAACAGGTCTAGAACTAATGTTATTAACATAATTTTCAACATCAGCTTTAAACTTAATTTTTTCTTCACTACTAATATGAGCATAAATAGAAAGCATATTATAAAGTTTTTGATGATTTCCAGAATAAGCACTGAGAAAAAACTCTCTAGTTAACCTAGCGTCTTGTGGACTCAATTCAAAAATAAGACCCATATCTAAAAACCCTATATTCCCTTCATTATCAATATAAATATTTCCACCATGTGGATCTCCATGAAAAACAATTTTTTTATCATTGAACATAGCATAAAAACTTAACTTAAAATAACTATTAAGCCCATTTCTAATCAATTCCATATTACTCTCATTAAGTTCCATTCTATTAATAGTATTATAATTTATATATTCCATAACTAAAATATCAGAAGTACAAAGTTTATCATAAACTTTAGGAACTTTTATCCTTTTAGACCCACTCACTTTATCATTAACACTATCAGCAAATTCTCTATAAACCTTCAAATTATTCTTTTCATTAAAAAAATTAGTTTCATCATAAATCCAAGAAAGATACATATCTAAAGCTTTATCTCCTCCTAGAATATTCTTAAATTTAATAAACTTACCAAATTTATGCATTAAAAATCTTATTCTCTTAATATCTTTTTCTATAGTATCAGTTATGTCTTTTCTCTTAACTTTAATAGCAACTTCTTCTCCATTTTTAAGAACATCCATGTGAACCTGACTTATAGAAGCACTTCCTAAAGGTTTATTATCTATATAAGAAAATATTTCATTAATATCTTTTGAATATTCACTCTCTATTATTTTCTTTATTTTATCAAAACTCACTGGATTAACATCATCACAAATACTAGATAAAATTTTTCTATCTTCTTCACTAAAAATATTACCAAAGTTCTGAGTAGCAAGAATTTGAGCTAATTTAATATAAACAACTCCAAGTGGTTCGCAAAATTTTCTTACTACTTCTCCAGTTTTTTTCCTTAAAATAAATTTATTTACTAAAGCTTTAAAAATTTGAAAATATAACTTCATCTTACTACACCCTAAAAAAAGTTTAACATATATTATATACTTTGAAAATCCATAATTTCATAAGAAAAGCAAGTTCATACAAAAAAAACTTTAATTTCTAAAATTTTCTTCTTGAACATTTATACATAATTATACTTTAATTTATTATTTCCAACATATGTCACATTTAATAAACATAATAAATATTTAAACATTTGTAGAACTTTATTTTTAAATAAAATAACTTAAAAATTTAAAATCAGCCTAATATTAAGCTATTAAACATAAATAATTTCCAATTTAATTATACAAGTGAAGTTTTAATATAAATTATTTATTAATTAATTTTCTTTTAAAATGCCTCATTTAACTTTCTTAAACTAAAAACAAAATTTTCATTACTTAACTCTTCATAATTAGATATCAAAAATTTTAAAGTCCTATTTATCTCTGAAATTATTTTAATATGTGTCTTAGACAAATTTCTATTCAAAAAAACATAATCTAAAATATCTAAAGTTTCCTTAACATATTTTACTCTAAAAGCAGGACTAGCATTTTCTAAATCTCTAATATTATCTAATCTATCACATAATTTAATAACTAAAGCATAACTGCTCATAGAACTCATTTCTAGTTCTAAATAAACGGTCTTACCAAGTCTTTTCTTCATTTCCTCATTAGTAGTAACTTCCAAAACTAAATATGCAACCATTACCCCAAATAAATCTACTAATTCATTAAAAGATGTATCCGTATCTTCTAAAGTATCATGAAGTATAGCAGCTACAACTATAATCTCTTTATTTTTAGATTTCTTAAACTCTTTAACATTTTTTGCCACCCTTATAGGATGATTTATATATGGACTTCCGTCAAACCTTACTTGTCCTTTATGCTTTAAAGTAGCAAAATCTATTGCCTTTTGTTCCAAAATACTAAATTCACTCACTATCACTCACCTCTACTTTAATTCTATAACTAACCTATTACATATACAAATACAAAAATTAAATATCTAATATAACCAAAAGTTATAACTTAGTAATAATATCAATAAATTTCTTTGTACTAAAGCTTGGCATATGACTTTTAGAAATCACAATTCCAATATATCTATTAGGAATACTTTCTTTTAGATCAATTTTAAACAATTCTTTATTTTCTATCTCCTTTTTAACAAATTCAAGAGGAACACACCCTATTCCAAAACCTATCTTAGCAAATTCTATAACTAAAGAATAACCAGCAAGTTCTATATTAGGTTTAAGTATAACACCATATTTCTTTGCCCAACTATCAATGAATTCACGCGTCTTAGAACCCTTAGGAAGCAAAACTAAAGGTTCATTAATAATATCATTTATAGAAACTTTCTTATTATATAGTTTCTTATTATAAACAAAACAATCATGTAATAAAAAACACTTAATTATATTCATATCATTATAAATTTCATCATCACTAAAATTAGCAATTACCATATCTAATAATCCATTTCTAAGTTTTAAAAACAAATCACTAGAAACATTAGTGACAATCTTTATATCAATTTTAGGATACTTCTCATGAAATTCCTTAACATATGGTATCAAAAAAGTTTTTGTTAAAGTAGAGCTTATTCCTATTCTAATAATACCTACTTCTAAATTAATTAGTTCAGAAAACCTACTCTCTGCATTACCAATATATTCTATAGCTTTGCTAATATAAGAATAAAAATCTTTTCCCTCAGAAGTTAAAACTACACCTCTTTTAGTTCTAATAAATAGCTGCCCACCCAACTGATTCTCTAAATTCTTAATAGACTTACTAATCGCAGGCTGAGAAATATTTAACTCTTCTGCTGCCTTAGTAATATTTCCATTACTAGCAACAACATAAAAAATCCTATATAATTCAAAATCCACATTCATAATAACCTCCAGTTATATTAACCATCAAAAATATATATTTTTATTATATATCTTTTTGTAATATAATGCAATCAGGAGGGAAAAAAATGATCATAATAGGAATATGCGGAAACTCAGGAAGTGGTAAAAGCACACTTTCTAAAACAATTAAAAATATATATCATGATGAATGTGTACACTTAGAAATAGACAAAATAGCGCATCAAGTACTTACAATAAAAGAAGTAAAAGATGAATTAATCAAATCATTTGGAAAAAATACTATTAAGGGAAAAAATGTAGATAGAAAATATTTAGGAGATTTAGTTTTCAATTCAAGAGAAAAAATGAAAAAATTAACAGACATCACATGGCAATATATGCAAATAGAAATAGATAAAATTATAGAAGAAAACAAAAACAAAATTATAATTTTAGATTGGATATTACTGTGTGAAACAAAATATTTTGAAATGTGTAACATAAAAATACTACTAGACGTTCCCTATGAAATAAGAAAAACACGTGCTGTAAAAAGAGATAATATCACAAATGAAGCATTTGATACAAGAGAAAAAGCAAGTAAAAATTTTGATAAAAATTTATTTGATTACTGTATTGAAAGCTATACAGAAGAAACAATTAAAAGGATGGTGTTAAAAATATGACAAGAGTTCTATATCCAGGTAGCTTTAATCCTATAACTAAAGGACATATGAATATAATCGAGCAAGCAAGTAAAATATTTGACGAAGTAATAATAGCAGTTTTACAAAATCCAGCAAAAAAAGAAGGATTATTTACAATCGAAGAAAGACTAAAACTTGTAAAAAAATTATATGAAGAAAAAAATAATATAAAAGTAATAACTGGAGAATGTGCAGTAGATATTGCTTTACTAAATGATTGCAAAGCAATTTTGAGAGGAATAAGAAATTTTAATGATTTTGATTACGAAGCTAGTGTAAGAGAATTTAACAAAGACATATCTAATAATCAAATAAATACTATTTGCTTGTTTGCAGATAAAGAATATGCTTTTATTTCTTCTACTGCAGTAAAAGAAATATTTAATCTAGGAAAAGACATATCAAAATATGTAGATCCTTTAATTGAACAAAAAATGCTAATCAAGAAAAGAGGAATTTAAAATGGAAGAAATAACTGTAATACCTTTAGGAACAGTATCACCTTATCCAAAAGGAAATCACAACTGTCCAGGATTTTTAATAAAATATAACGGAGCCAACTTACTATTAGACTGTGGAAGTGGAATAACTAGATTGCTAAACATGCCCGATGATTTAAAAAATTTGAGCATAATTATAAGTCATAATCACTTGGACCATCATAGTGACATAAGTTCAATCGCCTATGCGTCTTACGTATACCATAAACTTGGACTATTAGAAGAGAAAGTAAAAGTTTTCTCTAAACATGCATACTTATCATATTTAAGTAACACTCATTATTTTAAATTCACTAATATAATAAAAGATTTTAACATTGAATTTTTAGAAAATATTCATAACACTCCATGTTATAGCACAAAAATAACTACTAAAGAAGGAATACAAATAGTTTATACTGCAGACACTGGATACAATGAAAAACTAATAGACTTTGCAAAAGATGTAGACCTACTAATATGTGAATCAACTTTTTTAAAAGGACAAGTCGGAAGTAAAAATCATTTATACGCATATGAAGCAGGCAAAATAGCTAGAGAAGCAAATGTAAAAAAACTAATGCTAACTCATTTTTGGCCAGAAATACCAAAAAGCAAATATGTAAAAGAAGCACAAGAACTATTTGAAAATGTAATCGCAGCTGATGAAGGCCAATCATTAATTTTAAGGAGAAACTAAATGGAAACAGAAAATTTAATTTGTAAAGAAGCAGAAAAATTTCATAAAGACAAAATTGTAACACCATATAAACAAAGTGAAAAACTTATAGACTTACACACACATACAAATTATTCAGACGGAGAATATTCTCCTCAAGAACTAATACAACTTGCAATTGAAAATAAAATAGGTATATTAGGAATAACTGACCATGATACTGTAAATGGTATAAAAAGAGTTGATTTAAATGACAGCCTAATTTTAGACACTAAAATAAAAATAATAAAAGGCATCGAATTATCTGCAAAAGTTAACAAAGGACAAATGCACATATTAGGATATGGAATAGATGAAAATAACAGCACTTTAAATAAAAAAATAATTGACTTAAAAAACAACAGTATTAACTCCGTACTAAGCATAATGGAACAAATAAAAAAAGATTACAACATTATATTCTCATATCAAGATATCAAAGATTTAATAAATGCAAAACATAACTTAGGTAGACCAGACATAGCTAAACTATGTATCAAATATGGTTATGCTACTTCTGTATCAGATGCTTTCAAAAAATATTTAACTCCAGCTTATGAAAAATGTCGTGGTACAAAAAAAGGAATATCATATGAAGAATGTATAAATCTAATTTTACAAAGTGGTGGCATTCCAGTATTAGCACACCCAAAAACGCTTGAACTTGATAACGTAGAATTTTTGAAATTACTTAAAAATATGATTTCTTGTGGTTTACTTGGAATAGAAGCTTATCATTCATTACATACCAATGAAGAAATGGAATACTTTGAAAATATAGCAAAGAATAACAACCTATTAATTAGTGGTGGTAGTGATTATCATGGGCCTAATACTAAACCAGATATTTATCTTGGAACTGGAAAAGATAAAAACTTACACATAAAAAAACTATCAATAATGAATTATTTATAAAATTTACTCCTTATTTAACTTATGATATAATCTAGTTATAATAAAGGAGTTTTTATATGATAAAAGAAATAGAAATAATTGAAAGATTACTTAGTGAAGAAACAATTATTAAAATAAATTTAGAAAATAATACTATTATAGAAATAAAAAATAACAATATAACAACCTATAGAAATATTAAAAACAATAAAGAATTTATAAACTTAATCTCCAAATACACTTTATCATGGGATAAAACATATAAAGCAAATAACATATTAGATGGTAAAACTACTACAATAAATATATGCACAAACATTACTACTGAAACATATACTTTTAAAAATAAATTTCCACCTAATTATGACGAATTTATAAAAGATTTTAGAAAGTTGGTGTTAAATGACATTAGATGAAAACATAAAAGCAATTCTAATTAAATATTTCACACAATTTTATGGTGAAAATTACAAAGAATTAATAACAGAAAAAATAAATAGTATAATTCCTATCTTTTACGATTCTGTTGAAACCAAAAAAAGTGAAATGTATGAAAAGCTAAAAGAAAAAGAAATAGAGTTAACATTTGAGTTTTTAAAACATCATGGTATTGAAATAGATGAAAATTTAATTAATAAAATACTTAGTAATAATTCTTTTAGTTATATAGAAGAAAATCAAAAAGCAACTGAAGTTTTAGAACAATATTTTGGAACATATAATTACCAAAAAGATGCTTCAATAAAAAATATACTCTTTACTCCATCAGATGATGAATATAAAATTGATAACTGTATTCGAGCTTTAAAAAATTTTGGAATAGAAGTAGAACCACAACGATTCAACGAATGGGTAGTATCTCAAGAAGCACAACCTACACTAGAAAAAATAAAAAATGAAATAGAATACTTACAAACACTTGATCAGAAATATGATGAATTTAGCAAACAATTTGAAAGCACACGAGAATTAATAAATAAAGAATCTCAAATAAAATCCAACTTAATTGAAAAATATGAAATAAAATTTTTAAACTCAATCGAAAAATATTTAACACCACATGATAAAAGACTACTAGATGAATTTAATAAAAAAGAACAATTTACTTGGAGCGAGAAATACAATTTCTTTAAATCTTTAGATATATTTAAAATAATAGACTCAAGCATTTATACAGTTGGAATAGTAGAAAGCTTTTCACAAAAAAGTGAAGATATGTTAAATGACAAAAATACAAGTTCATACCAAAGGGAAAAAATAATAGAAGATAGAATAAAATATTTTAAACTTATAGGTATTTATGACGAAAATATTCCACCAGAAGAATTTATTAAAACTGAAATAGCAAAACAAAATGAACCAGATAAAACGTTTATTGAAGAAATTATAAAAAACAAAAATATGTATTTAGAAATAATAAATGAAGAAGCATTACTAGCAACAAGTACTTATGAAGAAAACAAAAGACTTATAGATAGTTTAATGTTATTAGAAGATGTAGAATTTTTACCTAGCAGCATAAACAGTAAACTAATAGCGATTATCCCAGCTGCTAAACAAATAGAAAACGGTCCACAATTTGTACCACTTTTAATTTTTTCGCCAGGTGCTACATTAAATGGTTATACAGATGTTAATTTTATACATGAAATAAATCATATAATTGAAACTTGCTTAATTGGACAAGATAATAAAGGAAACATGCTTTATAAAACTGGATTTGAATATATAACAAATGATAATAATGAAGAAAGACCTTATGAAAAATTATCAGAAAATATTAACCAATTAATTGCTATGGAAATAACTGCCATGATGCACAATGATGGTGTTTACATTTTTGACAATCCAAAAAGATCTAAGATACAAGGTGGCACATCTTACGAATCTTTTAATGCTTTTACTTTAAATTTTTATAACACATTTAAAGAAAATATTATAGAATCTCGTACAAGCACCAATTTAGAGTCACTTTACGAAGTTGTTGGAAAAGAAAACTTTGAAGAGTTAAATAAAATAATTAACGAATATAATTCTATGCCAATAATGCAAATTATTTTTTGTATTGCCAGAAATGAAACTAACGAACTTACTATTAAAAGACAAGAACTAATTAATCGTGCCAGAGAAATATTTGAAAAAATTTTAGAAAATAGAGAAGCAATTACTAAAAAGTAGATATCAAATATAAATATCTACTTTTATTCTTATCTAAAAATTTAATCAAAAAAATCATACCACGGATTTCTCATTTTAAGTCTTTCAGTAATATTATGAATAGTTATACTATCAGGCTTAATTTTGTCAAGCTCACTCCAAAAAATAGGACATGATATAC
Source organism: uncultured Bacillota bacterium (assembly GCA_947650795.1). Lineage (GTDB taxonomy): Bacteria > Bacillota_I > Bacilli_A > RF39 > UBA660 > MGBC139354. Next base: position 12,782 of record CANSWR010000032.1, read on the forward strand.
TAGGTTTTTCCTTAAGTCTCAAAGAATAAGGGCATACACTAGTAGCAGACATCTTATTTCTAAAATAATCTATAAAAATCTTACCTTTACGTTTATCCTTTCTCATATTAATAGTATATTTATTAGAATAATAACTAACTAAAACTTCTGCTATATCACTTGCAATTTTTTCACATTTTTCCCAAGAAGAAACATTGAGAGGAACATAAATATGGTATCCTTTACCTCCACTTGTCTTAAGATAACTTTTTAGTTTTAAATTATCCAAAATATTTTTTAAATCTCTAACACCATCTCTAACTTTTTTTAAACTTAAACCTTCATCAGGATCTAAATCAAAAACTAAAATATCAGGTTTTTTTATTTTATTTCGTAAACAACCCCATATGTGAAACTCATAACTATTCATCTGAACTTCACTAATAAGTCCATTTACATTTTTAATATAGTAATAATCACTACTTTCATTATCTTTATTTTTAATTTTCTTTTTTCCCAAATCCTTAGAATTACTATTTAAGTGTTTCATAAAAAACTTTTCGCCTTTAACACCATTAGGACACCTAATAGTACTTATCAACCTATTATTAAGAAACGGCATCATTTTTTTACCTACTAATTTATAATAATTTACTATATCTAACTTTGTAACATTACCCTTTTTAAAAATAACTTTATCAGGATTAGTTATTGATATATCCACAGTACTTTTACTCTTATTATTAGTTATTTCTTCCATTGTTCTATCTGTTTTTATGCTTGTCTTAAACTTTTTTATACTTTTATTACTAACAAACTCATCCTTTTCTTTAATAAGTAACCAATTATCTTCCTTAAATCTAACTAAACTCCAACCACCTTTAAATCTCTCCCCTTCTAAAAAAAATTTAACAGGTCCATTTTCAAAATCTATTTTTTCATCTCTTAAAGGTCTCCAATAACCTTTATCAAAAAGCATAACAGTTCCTCCACCATATTCTCCTTTAGGTATTACACCTTCAAAATTACCATAACTTAATGGATGATCTTCTACTTTAACCGCTAAACGTCTATCTTTAGTATTAAAACTAGGCCCTTTAGGAACAGCAAAACTTATGTAAACTCCATTATACTCTAGTCTTAAATCATAATGCTCTCTCCTTGCCATGTGATGTTGTATAACGAACTTCAACTTTTTTCTTTTAATTTTAGAAACCACCCCTTTAGGCTCATCAGTTTTTGTAAAATCACGTTTTTTATTATAATCTCTTAAATTAGTCACACTCTCACTCCTTAAAAATCCTTAACAATAGGATGTCTTAAATGACCATTAGCAGTTTTCTCTAAATACTCTACACTACATTTTATTGTAGGTTTAATATAAAAAATATTACCATCATAATCATAAAAATAATTTTTAGACTTTTTACTTTTAAGAACTATATCATACATTTTAGAAGATTTACGAACACTAGCATTACCTACAAAATAAAATTTACTATTTCTATATTCTCCTAAAGCTAATGACAAAAAACCATTCTTTTTTACCTCATAACCACCCACTAAAAATTCATCTCTTTTCTTGTTTTTTATCTTTATAAAATCATTAGTTCTTTTATTTATATGATAAAGGCCATTCTTATCTTTAGCAACAATACCCTCAAGCTCCATATCTTTAACACACTTAAAAAGTTTAACTCCAGAGTTATCTACATATTTACTTTTAACAAAAAAATCATTATCTTTGTACTTATTAAGATATTCTTTTCTTTTTAATAATTTTTCACAAGTTAAATCCTTATTTTCATATAAAATATCAAATACTATAAATACAACTGGATTATCACTACTCATTTTCTTTATCTTACTAATACTTTTAACACGAAGTCGTTTTTGAAGTGCACTAAATGAAGATTTACCATTCTCTAATAAAACTATTTCTCCATCAAAAATAACATTTTTATTTACTAAATTTTTAATGCTATCTAATTCAGGAAATAAATAAGTTAAATCTTTTTGATTTCTACTTTGTATATAAATACTCTTTTTATTAACAAAAATAATTGCTCTTACTCCATCAAACTTAACTTCAAAAATATGTTCTAAAGAATCAAAAGGCTTAAAAGTTTCTTTCAAAAGCATAGGCATAAAATTTCTATTTTCCCATAAATCTTTCATTTCTTCAAACTCTTTTCTAAAGCTTCCATCAAATCACTTATTTCTGTTTTTCTTTTCTTCTTAGAACTTTTAACTTTCTTTCCATTTAATTTATCTTCTATTGCTTGTTTTATATTATCTTGATATTCATCTTTATATTTATTGGGTTCAAACTTTCCCTTTAAAGAATTAATTAACTTTAAAGCTAAATCAAGTTCTTTTTCATTTACTTTATAATCTCCATTATCTTGCCTAACATTAATCTCTTCCTCAAAAAATAATGTTGTCATAATAATATTTTGATTGTTAAATCTTAAAACAACATAATAAAATTTACTTCCTATAACTGTTTTAGCAATAGCAACTAGTTTACTCTTTTTTAATGCTTCACAAAAAAGATAATATGCTTTCCCCTTACCCTCAACATCTATATCATAACTTTTTTCAAAATAAACTGGATCAATTTCACTTAATGATACAAAAGAAATAATCTCTATTTCTTTATCATTTTCAGGTTTTAATTTATTTAACTCTTCCTTATCAAACACTATATAATCATCTTTTTCATACTCATAACCTTTTATAATTTCTGTTTCTTTCACCTTAATTTTACATTTAGGACAATACTTAATATAATTAATTCTATTAAAACATTTATCATGTAATTGATTAAAAGAAGTATCATTATTTTTAATAACTGGATTAACCCTTACAGGAATATTAACAAGTCCAAAATTAATACTACTATGAATATTTGGCATAGACTTCACCTGACTTTAGTATAAACTAAATTTAAAAGAATATACTAAAAAAACTATTATAACTAAGATAATAATTTTTTAACTCTAACTTTAACTTCATCTAAAGTATCAAACTGTATACCATGAATTCCAAACTCTTTAGACGCTTCTACATTATTAAGTCTATCATCTATAAAAATAGTTTCTTGTGGTACTAATAAAAATCTTTTCAATAAAACTTCATAATTATTTTTACTAGGTTTTGTAGTTCCAATTTCAAAAGAATATACTCCTCCATCAATATAATTAAAAAAGTCAAAATTTTTATTAAAATTATAATGTTCTTCACTTAAATCAGATAAAATATAAATATTATATCCTAAACTTTTCAAGCTTTTTAAATAATCAGCTACTTCTCTGACTTCATATAAAATATATTTCCATTCAATATTTTCATAAATTTTTATCAATTGAACACTATATTGAGGATACTTTTCTAATAATATATTAAACATAAAAGACTTATCAAAATTAGATTTATTGTACTCATTCCACTCTTCACTATAAAAAACTAATTTAACAAAAAAATCTGTTGACTCTTGATCAAAACCTAACAATTTCAAATAATTTGATGGATTAAAATCTATTAATACACCACCTAAATCAAAAACAATATTTTTAATTTTATAACTCATAAATTACATCTCCTTTTATAGGAAAAAAACAACTTAAATATATGCTATTCATTATTCTTTTGCGTACAATAACATTGATTAGTACATTTACAATTAGGATTATATCCTTTAGCACACTCAAGAGTGCATGGTGTTAGAATAGATATATAGACACGAAATTTTGAACAGATGATATATATGTTAAGTTCAAACTTTAAAAGTTCGAACAGAAACGTCACTGGAGCGTTCACAAAAGGGGTTATGCACACTTTTTAAGAAACAAATTCCTTTGTATTTGATATATTTATTATATCGTTTATTTCATTTTAAAGCAATATCATTTGTTGTATAAATTGTAATTTATTAAATAAATAATACCATTAGTGTATCTGCAAGCAAATGAC
>CANSWR010000033.1 GCA_947650795.1 uncultured Bacillota bacterium
TAGTATTTCCATCTATTGTTAGTTTTGTTATGTTATCATCTTGGTTATATTCATAGTTAACTGTATATAGAGGTTTAAAACTATTTTCATTTATAATTAGATAATTCTTTTTATTAATATTACTGTTAATATCATATTCATATTTTATTTGTAAATCATTAGATATAATTTCTTCTAATCTATTAGCTAAATCGTAAATGTAATTCGTTTCTTTTGTTATTTCCCAAACTTTACTTAAATTTCCCCTACTATCATAAGTATAAGTACGAGATAATCTATTGTAGAATATATTATTAAGTCTACCAAAATCATCTGTACTATAATTAACAGTATGTTTGCTTTGATCGACTGTATCTTCATTTCCATAAATTAATTTTTTTAATTCATATGTATTATCATCATAAATATATGTAGCAAGTACGTTATTTCCAATACTCACTGTTGTAAGGTTTAAATATCTATCATATGTAAAATTATATTCTTTTTTACCACTTTTAATTTTAGTTAATAAATCATGTTTATCATATTCATATTCTACTATTTTGTTTTTAACTTTAACTGCTTTTATTTGACCTTTTGGAGTATATATAGTATTAGTTGTAATTCCTTTAGCATTTGTAACACTTTTAACTAATCCTGTTTTATCATCTATATCATATTTAGTTTCTTTTCCAAGTGTATCAACTACCTTTGTTACAAACTTACCATCTTTAGTATAATAAGATTTATTTTCTATAAATAATGGGGTATCTATATCTTCAAAATAAAATTGATTATCATAATCATCTTTATCTTTTTTACTTACTTTAAGTATTCCATCTTTAAATGTCATATTAAGTGAATTATCTACTTTAGGTACAAATATATAACTACCATTTTCATTAAGTAATAACTTAAATAATGATTTATCATCTATTATGCTAGTTATTACTACTCTTTCGCCTATATATGTTAAACATTTATATCCTATGGTAAATCTATAATATTTAGTAGGAATTAAGCCTTCTTTAGAATTTTCGTCTGATAGTCCTTCTTGTATTTCATGAAGTTCTACTTTGAATGCTTGATTACTACAAGTACTTTCATTCAAATTAACAAGTCCTGTATTAAAGTCGCATGAAAAGTATTTGTCAGTTCCTTTTAATCTAATTTCATATGAATTACCATCTACTACTTTATTATCTGGATTAACATTATTAATAATAGTTCTAGTAGGATTTCCAAATTTATCATATTTTATTTCGTTAGATATGCCTGTAGGACTTATTCCTTTTCTAAGTCTTGTTTTTACTTTATTATCATATTCATATTTAAAATTATTACCTTGGGAAGTAAAAGAACTGATTAGTTGATTATTTTCATCATATTTAAATTCATTACTTTGCTTATTTAATCCATTTACTTTAATTAGATTTCCTTCTTCGTCATATTCATATGTTATAGTTCTTGAATCTTTAATTACCATAAAATTAGTTACTGATAAAGAGTTAGCTTCATGGATTGATAATATATTAAGTCTAGCACTTTCAAAGTCAGCATCTGCTACAAAAGTAGTTGTAAAATATTGCCATTCGGTAGTATGCGGTTCTAAATATATATTATTAGTACAAGTACCAAATTCTCCGTTAATATGTTCTATTTGAATATTAACAAAATTTCCTTGTAATTCATAACCTTCTAATATTGGTGTTATACCTTCATTTTTATACCAAAAAGATAATTCGTAAGATTCTCCTTTTTTGCCTTTTGTATTTAAATCAAATCCAGCAGTAAATTCTTTATCAGGATGACTACTTATTTTTAGATATTTTTCCAATAACCCTTCATATTCTTCATTTAATGTTATTATTTCAAAAGCACTAGAATCCCCAGAAAAATCCCAGCCTTCTAAGCCTTTAGAAAAATTTGAGTTTTCAACTAAATTTCTTAAATTTGCTATATTTCCATATTCAAATTGCATATCATCAATATAAGCATCTACGCCATTTGGAATAACTAATTCTAATTTTATTTTATTTTCGTGGTCTTGCATGTATCCTGATAAACTATATCTATTATACTTATTTAAACAAGGTATAATCTTTGTTTTTCGTAAAGTAAGTTTATTTTCTTTATCTACTGTATAAAATTTAGCTTTAATAGATTTATTATAATCTTCAATAGATGTTTTTATGTAAAAACTTAAAGTTCCTCCATCTAATTCAACATTAGATTTATCAAATTCAAAAGTTATTGTATCATTAATTTTCAGAGAGTTATAACCTGAGTGTTCATTCCCTTCTACTCTAGTAGCACTACCAGTAATAGAAAAGTTACAATAACTTAAATCTTTTTCAAAACTACTGTTCATAAGATAATTATTAACATAGCATTTTTGTGGTTTTATAGAAGCTGGTTTGTTTTTTACGTTAGCAAATTCAGAATAAGTGTTAGATAATGTTTCGTTTGCATAAGCTTCACTTAATTCTAAATAGTTTCCATGAAATGAAGCAACATTTATAGTATTACCATTATTATTAAAGGTATATACTGTTCTAAATCCTTTAAAATCTGTTATTGTTGTTGTTGAATATCCATAACTAAACTCTATATTTCTTTTAGAAAATCTTGTACTATCAGATATTTTCTTTACTTTGTATGGACTTACGTCATAGTATTCTATTATTTTGCCAATAGTAGTATCATCAAGTATTTTACTTATTAGGTTATTTGAGTTATATTCAAATGATATTATTCCTAGCTTATTTTCTATACTTATGATTTTATTATCACTTATATTTATTTTTGCTAGATCATTGGTAGTTCTTAGTAGTATTCTACCACTTTCATAACTAATATTTATTTCTTCTTTACTGGCATCAATTATCTTGAATAACTTTCCATTATAATAAACGATGTCGATTTCATTATTTTCTACATCGATTATTTTAGTTAATAAATTTTTATCATTTACTTTAGTAAATATCTTTTTATTGCCATCTTTGTCTTTTATTTCAAATGATTCTTCTTGTTTCTTTATTTTTAATGCCATTCCATCTTCATCAGTATATTCTTCGCTTTCTGGAATTTTATAAAAATAATGGTTAGCTCCACTATTATTAATATATTTTATCCAAGGCCTTCCTTGTATAGCTTCTTCCACTAAAGATTCTTCTAAAGAAAATTTCCATCCATTAGCAATACTATTAATGCCATTATTTATAACATCACTAGTATTATAAACTATTCCTAAAGATGCAGATAATTTACTAGATAAAGTATTGATTAAAGTAAATATATTTATAAAGTTACCATTTTTATTATTTACATAAGCAGTTCCATAATTAAAATTGATATTAGTATAATCCATATAATTAACTAATCCATTTTGATTTTTATACGTTATAGTTAAGAATGGCCTATGAGCTTCTTTAGGTTCTTCTTCTGGTTTTAATATATCATTTTCTTTAGAATATATAATATAGTTTAATAAATTATCATGATATTCTTCGTTTATCCATTTAAGCATTATACCATTATTTGTTTTTCCAGAATACCATTCTTTTACTAAATTTGTAATATCAAATTCACTAGTATAAATTGTTTCTGATTTATCATCTATTGCTCTTCTATTTGGAATAAAAAAGGTTTCTATTTTTGAATTAAATTTATCATTCATTGTATTCCATGTAGCAGTCTTTTCATCCCACTCTGTAGTTATTTCATGTACAGACACTTTTCTTTCTGGAATTAGCCATGGTCTAGCACTATGTATAGATGTGCTTAAAATTACTCTGGCATCCACTATAGTAAATCCTGTTTCTATTGTTGGCAATACGAATTTCATAAAAGTCCTATATAATGCTTCTTTATCACATCCAACATATAATGATTTATTATTAAATGTTTTGTTTGGTTCTTTTGTTGATATGTATGCATCATATACATTTTCTTCTGTTCCATTTATTATAGTAGGATCTATTATGACAGGAAATTTTCTTTCTTTGTCATTTAACCATGTTGTATCTAATTCTAATTTAAGGTTGTATCCATTTTCTACTTTAGTAAGATTGTATTCTATATTATCATTTATTTCTTTATTAGTATCTATCATATATGGTGAATCTATTATAAATACTTTTTCGTTATTACAAACCGCTTTTATTTTTTTATTGTCATATGTCAAGTCTAAATCTGTATCTATAAAGAAATTAAAGACAGTTGGATAATTATCTTTATTATTAAGTATTATTGATTCTTTTAATTTATTAGATATTACTTTATAGTCTATATCTACATCATTTATAATATTTTTGTATTTGATGAGTTCTTTTTCTTTTTGTAGTGTTATTTTATCATTATTTAATAAATACATTTTTAAATAATGATTATGTGATTTTACACATACTAAATCATTACTTTCTTTAGAAAATATTGTTTTAAAGTCATTATATTTATTCTCATAATATTCTCCTTTATCTTCCAATTTATTATCTATTTGTCTATAAACTCCTTCACACATGTAATGAATATCTTCATCATACATATAAGCAGTTATTGTTCCATCCCCATTTTCAAAATGTTTTTCTCTTTTTCCTCTTAAACTTTTTATTTCTTTCATTAGTTTCTCCTTTTTTATGTTAAAAAGGATAGAATTTAATCTACCCTTTTCCAAATATGTACAGTTAAATATGGCGGCATGTTATCATGCGCGCTTCCATCTCCAGTTGGACCTGTAGTACTTGCATTAGTAGTAATCGTATGTGTATGTTCTCCTGAATAATCCATATGAATATCTTTATTACTTCCAAAGTTTAAACTACATAATCCATTATAAGTATCTCCTCCTGCATATACACCACGTGATTTTTGCGTATGTGCATGATTACCACTGTAATTAGTTGAACCACTAAGTGATGGTATTGAATGTGAGTGACTTGGTATTTGATTTACATTTAATGTTACTGTTTCACTTCCTCCAGTAATATTTGCATTCCTTGTATCTCCTGAACCTAATAAGAATCTATCTTTTATTTTTTCCCATGAACCGCCAAATAACGTGTTTGGATCTTCACTATTAACACTCATGTATATCGAACCCACTGGATAAACCATATCTATATCAAAGCTTGCACCTCCACCTGTATTTTTAGGTGTCATTACATTGCTTAGAAAATAATAAACCATTTCAGTATCTTTTGGATAAGAAACTTCTATAATAGCATTTTCATAGTTAGTATATATTTCGTTTTCTCCTTCAAATAATATTATAGGTTTATAAATTAAATCTTCTTTATTTTTGGTAGATTCAGTATTTCTGTTAACAAATGAACTTAATTCTACTCTTTCTCCATTAAAAGTAGGAGATATTACAAATTCATCACTTATATTTTTTAAATATCCTAAAGGATTAGTAAGTGTAAAATTGTATTCTTTAACATTAACTCCCTGTTTAATATAAATTATTAAATTATTATTATTAGGTATTTTGGTATTTTTATCTAATTTAACACTCATCCTAAGGATTGGTGCTTTTAATGAATCAATTACTTTTATTATATTTATTTCTTTAACTTTTAAACTTGTTATTTCCATTTATATCATTCCTTTCTTTATGCTATTCTTACCCACATATATACTGTAATATATGGTTGTAAGTTATTATGTGCAGAATTGCCTCCTGTTTCTCCTGTATGTAAACTTTCCCAATCTGCTTGCCCCATTTCGTTTATTATACCGTTATGCTGTGACGAAGTATTATATCCTGCACCTCTTCTTACTCCGTTGTCACCATATAAATTATCATGTCTATGTGTAGGCATTTCATTAATAGTTAAATTATGTGTTTTTTCTCCTCCTGTTTTTAGTGGAGTACTAAATTCTGTTTGATCTTCATCTAGTCCTACTAATGTTCTTCCTTTAGCAAATCTTTCCCATGATCCTCCAAAAAGATTAGTTGGGTTTGTATCAGAGACATTAATAAAAACTGAACCCACTGGATATATTTTATCAAAGTTTAAATTGTCACTTGACGGAGAATCAACAGTAATAATGCTATTCACAGTTAGATTACCTAGTGCGTCTAGTCCAAATGGACTATCTTTTAGTTTAAAACAGTTTAAGTTAACTCTGTTAAAGTCTGCATTTATTCCTTCTTCAACTTTAGTAAATGCGTCTTTAAAGTATATATCATCTAGTGTTAATGTGTTATCACTTTCTTTATACATACTATTACTTAGAAAATAATTAACTATTTCTGTATTTTTAGGATAAACCATTTCTATAATTGCATCAGTATAGTTAGTAGTTATTAAGTTTTCTCCTTCTTCTAATATTATTGGTTCATAAAAAAACTCTTCTATTACTTCGTTATCAAGTAGCAAAGAGTTTTCTATTCTTCTTATAACATAAGCTTTTAAATCTATTTTATTTCCATTTAGTTTAGGACTTAATATGAATTCATCACTTACGTTATCTAAATATTTTAATGGTTTACTTAATGTATAAGTATATTCTTTCTTTTCTGAATTTTCATTTTTGCTTACATATACTATTAAATCATTACTTGTTGGTATAGTAGTACTATTATCTAAAGTAACACTTAATCTAAGTAAAGGTGCTTTTAATGAATCTTTTACTTTTATACTATTTTTATTTTTTATTTTTAAATCTGTTATTTCCATTTTTGTTTTTCCTTTCTTTTTTCACAAATTTTATCAACACTTATTCACTAGTGAATTATATTCTTTATCGTCATAAAGAACTTAGTGATGAGTAGAAGAGTTGAACTTCTATTTCTTTTTCAAGTATGTTACCTATTACATTAACTCATCATATAAAAATGACTACTATTTCTAGTAATCATTATCTAAAAAGTCTGATAAATTAACTAACATTTTAAATAAACAACTTTTTTTATATTTATCTAAGCTTGGTTTAGTTATACCTAGTATATCTGCTATTTGATTTTCATTTCTTCCAGTTAAGAATGTATTAATAAAATATATACTTTCATCATATGTTAATTTATAACTTAATCTAACAGTAGCATTGTAAAGCCTTGTAACTTTAATATAATCATCTACTATATTATCAATATAATTTGCTACTGGGTTTGATATTTGCTTGTTAGAACTAATTATATTAGTATCATATTTAGTGGTTATTAATGTTTCTGGATTTTCTAAAGCAGAATTATAATTGTATACTTTTTTAAAATCATTAAATAAAATTAGAAAACGTTTTTTATAGAGCAATAAATCATATTGATTATAGACACTTTTCATTATCAATATGTTTTTATTTTTAAATTTCTTTGAATTTGTTAAAATTGTTTTATCAATTTCTAATATTTGGTTTACTGTAACTAAATTATCAATCATAAAATCCCCCATACATTAGCTTCATATTCTAAGTGGAAACTAACAGTTTGTCAATATTAAATTTGTGCACAAAACAAAAATGAATCAACTAGTCCTTTGACATAATTAATTCATTTTACTACATTATACCCCAGTGGAGTAAAGAACACAAGACAAAGTTTTAGTTAAAAATTTAGTAAAGAGTTAAGGAAAATCAAACCAAGAAAGTGCTTATTTTAAAGGGATTTATAGATTATTAATAATTCTTTTATTATTTGATTCTATTTTATTTTCTATATAATATACATTCATATTTTTTACAAGAAAGTTTATATAAAAATAGTATAAGTATGCTAATATTTTATTATTAAATGTTTTTAATAATAAAGACCCTGCTACATCTTTTGAATCATCTACCGAAGTAAATACAGAATATATATCTAATTCTTGTATTTTATTTATTATTGTATAAAATGTATATGTATCTTTAAAGTGTATGTCTCCTTTTATAGTTTCACTGTCATAATTTTTGAATTTATAATTAGAATAGTTTTTAAGTCTTTTTGCTATACGTGGAAAAGTATATTTATTCCTAATAGTTATTTTTTCTGTTTTATTATTTTTGTTGTAATAATTAGGTAACGCTTTAGAACAAGCGTATAATGTTTCTATAGAAAGTGCTTGATCTTTTATGTCTCCTTTAGAGTTTTTATCATTTAAAAAATTTGTTAGAAATGTTTCTCTTGATAATTCATTATATCCTAAAAAGTTTTTCTTTTCTTTATATAAGTCTTTTAAATGGATTTCTTTAAATGGTTCTTCATTTAATATAGGATTACTAAATATATATATATCAAAATGTTCTAGTCCTCCTATTGATTCTTCGTTGTGTGTTCTTTCGTGAATTTCTTTAGATTGATAGCTATGAACTTGTATATTCATTAAATGTGGGATTTCTATATTAATTCTTTCATGTCTTATACGACCGTTAGATTTGTAAAAATCTTTTGTCTCAATCCATGATCTTCTGGATATTCCATTATGTAGTAAGTTTAATGATGCTGTTGTTACTATATCTCCTTTTGAATTTGTATATTTGAATAGTCCATGGTAGTCTTTTTCTCCATATTTATTAAATTTAGGGTTTTTATTTTTTTCATAATAAGCAGGAATGTTTTGACCATTAAATAGTCTTTTATAATCTTCTATAGTTAAATATTTGATTTCATCATTTGGTGTCACTATGTTAGAATATACTTCTCCTTTAACTATTTTTTTATTATTTATTAAAGAATCATTTATTTTTATAAAATCACTAAGTAAGTCTATAAAATGATATCCACTATGATATAAAATTCCATACCCATATTTATATGGATGATTTTCTTTTTCCATGTCATGTGGCATTTCCCAAGCTCCATCACTATGAAATATTTCAATGTTTGTAATAGGAACTTTATATTTATCAACTACACTAGATAATATTTCTTTGACTTTTTCGTATCCTTTATGATGTTGTCTTTGACACATTACTTTGCAAGAAGATTTTGAATGTTTAGATAATTCAAGTAGTTCATAATATTCTTTTCTCATTTCTTTTATAGATTTTATATTAGTCATGTTTTTAGTAACTGTAATTGGTTTGTCTGTTAAAACATTGATATTGTTAAGAAGCGCAAATTCTATGTACATATAATGAGCTTTAGGTTCTGTAGAAATAATTATATGTGTTATTTCAAGGGTTTTACAAAGTGATGCAAGGTTGCTTGATTCTTCTTTAGGTAAATGTTTGAAGTCTTTGATATCATCATTTATGGTAAATAATTTAGTATCTTTAAATTTATTTTTGTTTAAATAGGTTTTAATTTCTTTTGCTTTAGATTCAATATCTACTAATAATGCAAGATTAATTCTATGTTTTTTTAAGTAGTTTATATATATTCTTTTTGCATGTGGTCCTAATCCTATTAAAGCTACGTTTTTCATTCTTATCCCCCGTGGATAAGATTATAACATATTAATTAGAAATTCTGCTTATTAAAATTTATTAGCGTTGTGCAAAAATGAAGAACAAAAAATATTATTTATTCTCTTCTATTACTAAATTAACAAAATTTTTAGCTACTTTGTTTATATTTTTAGAGTATATTATACCTATAGGATTTACAGGCATTAATTCTTCTAGTTCTATTTTTACTAAATCATAAGTTTTTAATTCATCTTCTATAAAATAACCTATAAAGTTATTTTGTTTAACTACATCTGCCATCAATTTTGAGTCTGGCATTAAGTGTTTAGGAAATAGTTCTACTTTATTTTTTCCTAGTATTTCATCTAACATTTGTCTTCTTCTGGAACTTCCAGATATTACTAATGTATAATCGTTTAAGTCTTTTAATGATTTTATTTTATTTTTAATTTTACTGTAATATTCTTTACTGCAAGCAAAGCATGTTCTATATTCTTCTATAGGTGTTACTATTAAGTCATAAACTTCATTGTAGTTTATATGTGGAAGATAGTCTATAAGTATATCAATTTTATGATTCATTAAAAACTCGTTAAGGTTTGTTGCACTGTCTGTGTAAATTTTATATTTTATATTGGGATATAGTTCACTAAATTTTGTAAGGTATTTTGCTAGAACAAAGTCTGCTATGTTTCTAGTAGTACCTATAGTTAAAACCACATCTAAATTTTCTGATAGTTCTTTAGAAGTAAATTTAACAATATTACTAAATAGTTCATCTAATGATTTATAAAGTCTTTTTCCATCTAAAGTTAATTCAAATCCACGGTTATTAGTTTGAATTAGTTTTAAGTTTAAAATATTCTCTAATTCTTTTACACTTCTTGTTAAGCTTGAACCTGAAACATTATTTTTACGTGATGCTTCTGAATAACTTTTCTCTTTAGCACTTATGTAAAAATCATGATAGTATATAAAATTCGTTCTTAAATCATAAAGTTCAAACATAATAACCCCCATATTTGTTCAATATAATATACCAAAGTATAAAAAAAGTCAATAAAATCATTGCGAATTTCTTGACTCTTTTAATATGATGTTCATTATTTTTTTAGTACTTTTATATATTTGTCAGCTTTTACATATTTTAGGAATGTGTCAGCATCTTCTTTTAACGAAATGCCTTTTAGTCCTATTCTTTTAGGCCTTCCTACAAATATGTCTTTTGATGAAAGTTTAAGTATTTTTTTGACTTCATCATCATTTAGTCCTATTCCATAATTCTTAGACCATTCTTCTTTAAATGGTACTGATTCCATTACTCTAAATACTAGTCGTCTTAAAAAAGCTATGCTAGTTAATGGAAAAATTATATCTTCTATAAATAAAGATGAGTTAATTTCTTTTAAATGTAATTTTAGATAAAATAATTCTTGTTCTCTTCTAAGTAATATAAATGTATTTAGTGCAACATTATAATTATTATTTTCTAATAAGTCTACTAAATTCTTTAAAAGTACTCCTCTATGTAACACTAGGTCAGCAGTATCTTCCATTCCAAATGCCAGATTAGCATTTATTTTTATAAACTTTTTTTCTTCAAGTCTTTCTAATCTATAAAACTTTTTGGGACTATTAGAAATAAAACCATTTATAGAAACTCTAGAACCAGTGAAAGATCTAATTACTTTAGTTTTATTGCTAGAAAAGTTCTTTACAACTTCTAAATCTCTTTTTAATTCTAAAAGCTTTTCTATATTTTTTTCGTAACCTCCGTTTAAGTAATTAAGTGCTTCTTCATATGTCAATTTACAAAAATTCATTGTACGCTCATCATTACTTTGACTTACTTGTTTAGGAAAAATTATTGTATTTACTATTGGATTAGATAAAAGAAAATTATAAAGTTCATTTAGTCCTAAAAATTCTACTTCATAAACCATGCTTCCATTTACTAAATAAGGTTCTTTCATGATGCCTTTATAAGTTTCAAAGTTTTTTCTACAATCTATTAGTGTCATTATTTACCTCTTTACTCTTTGTAATTTTTTAACTTCTTTATTGAACACTTTATAGATTTCATTTTCAGGAGAGTCATCTTTATTTTTATAATATTCTGATAATTTTCTATCTAAAGAGCATAAGTATTCTATATTGTGCGCTCTTATAAAATCTGCTTTGATAATCATTTCTGGAGTAGCAAATCCAGATTTTAGAGTATTAGCTATTTCTATTACATCTCTAGTTGTAATTGCACCTTTTATAGTAATTTCATTTTCATCAGGATTTAATTCTTTCCCTACTATTCTAAATCTTTTTATAAATTCATACCATTCTTCGTTGCGACTTAACATTGTAGATTCAAGTATTGCGTCATAATCAATATATACTAATGGTTTATATCTTTGAATAATAGCTTCGTCCATTTTCTCTCTTGTAGGATGACTTTCAGTTGGTCCTTCACATTTAGTATTACCTGTAGCTATAAGTCTAAAGTTAGGATGTCTTAGAACTGTTTCTCCATTTGCAAATGTATATTCTGTATCTGAGGCACTTATAAAAGATCCTAATGCCATAGTAGCTTGAGCACGTCCGTTGTCCATTTCGTCAACAAGTAATCCTGCTCCATATTTATAAGCATTATAAGTTAAACTAGGTGACCATTGTCCTAAGAATGGTTCTGCACCTTTTATTTCATATTCTTCATTAATATAATTCATCTTTATACAATCTATTCCTAGCAATTCTATTAATTGTCTTGCAAGCATTGTTTTTCCACTTCCACTAGGACCATATAAATATGGACTATAACCTTCCATCAAATAACTAATAATTTCTATAGCTTTATCATGGTATAAAACACCATTAGATTTGTTTTTTGCTATTTTTTCTTCTATTATTTTTAATCTTTCTTTAAAAGGTATATTAAGATTTAATACTTTACTTACCCTGTTATCAACTTCTCTAGCAGGTATTATTAATCCTGGCGCTGATAATACACTAGTAGCGGGGATATTACTAGTTACTATTTTTTGCTCTAAAGCTTGACTTCTTATTTGACTAGGCGAAATATCTCCCATCTCTTTTTGTAATTCCATAAATTCTTTCATCATTTTAAACATTTTTTTACTTGATACACTATCAAATATTTGCTCTAGTTGTGGTTGATTTTTTATAAATTCTTCTAATGCTGTTAACTGTTCTCCACCAAGTTTTGCAATATCTCCACTTTTTTGAAGTGCTAAGTTTGATAAAATTGTTTCATATTCTTTTAGAGTTTCAATAATTTTTGTTTTTTCTTCTTCTAATTCTGTTAAAATTTTACTAAATGTTCCAGTTATTTCAACTCTTGTTTTGTCTTGTAAATTTAGAGTAAACTCATCAAGTTCTGTTTTACTTTCAGAAAGTTTTTTATTTATTTCATCAATTTTATCTTGGATTTCACTATTATATTTTGTTATTTTTGCTCGATTAATGTCATCTAAAATTCTGGAATATTCTTCTATACGTCCTGTTAATATTTCTAACATTTTAGAAGCTTTTTTTATTTGTTCATCTAATGATGTTAAAAATCCTTGTGCGCCTACAGTTTTTTCATGAATTTTGTCTAGTGTTATTTCATCTATATTGTATATACCATCTTTTTTATCAAGCTTTTCTTTGTATTTTTTTATATAATCTGTTAAATTAAATCCATATACAAAATTTCTACTAATATATAAAACTTCAACGTAATATTCTTCAGAAGTTGAAAAATATCTTCTTATATAGGAAAAGAAGTCTATTATTTCATTAAAGTTTTCTAAAGCAAAGTTATTATTTATTAAAGAATCCATTACAGAATGATACTCTTTTTGATTTGAAAATAATCTATAGAAATTAATATCAAATAAATCTTTTTCATATATACCATTAGAGTCAAAAATCTTTAAAAATAGACTAAAATCAAATGAAGCTAAATTTTTTCTTGTTATATGAAGTTGATCATAAACATTTTTAATCATTTGTACATATTGTTCTATTTCTGTATTCTTTTCATATTGTGTAATAAAATATTTTTCAATTGTTTCAATTAACATATTTTCTTCATTAAACGGGTTATCAATTTCCATCTTTATTACGCCATCTAAAAACTTAAGTACTTCAGATAATTTTGATACTATTTCTGGTTTTTTACTTTTTTCCAAATATTTTCTATAGTTTTCTAATTCTGTTTCAATTTTTACTTCTTCATTTTTTTTGCCAAATAAAGCCATTATTTAACACCTCTTCCTAAAACTAGTTTAAGTTCATTTTCATCAAGTAATTGATATCCCTGAACGCTTTCTTTAACTATGTTATATTCTTTATCATTTATTAAATCGATTATTTGATAGAATGATCTACCTTCTAATTCGCTTTTATATATTCCACTTCCTAATAATGACGGAATGTACGAAGTTTCTTTAACTAAAAATTTTTCATTAACTATGTAATAATTTGTAATACTTGTTTCTACTTGTGTCTTTAATGAAATTTTACTTAATTTGTAAAGATTCGGACTATATTCTGTTTTAGTTACTTCACACCACCTAATAATTTTTATGTGATTAGGTCTTTCTGAAATATAAATGAATTTTTCTTCTGATTTTTCAAATTTTAATGTTTCATCTGATACTTTTAAAACTTTTACTCCTTCTGTTGTTAATTCTATATTTTGTCTTTGTTTTAATAATGTTTCACTTTCTTCTACAGATTCATGAATTAGTATTATATCTTTCCATGGTAATATAAATTTTTTAAAATTATTTTCTTCTTCACTTAGATATTCAGAATATACTTCTGTATCAATCGCTTCTAACTTTGTATATTTTTTTAGTTTGCATTCGCCTTCTATATACATTTCTGTAATTAATGAATGGGATTTTTTGTCAATTTTATGGATACCTATTAAGGTGTTATTACTATCATTAAATTTTATTTCTAATCCATTAGTATAATCAATGTGTATATAGAATTCGTTAAAATCATTCATAATGTCTCTAAATATTAGAGTAGATTTTAATTCAGAATGACTAATATATTTAAAGTATAATTTTTTTATAATTCCATCTTCAAGCATTTTAAAGGAAAAATTAGAGCCAACTCCACTCATTTGTGTTAAATCAATGTTTCTACCAAGAAATTCCATTAAGTTTTCTAGTATGTATTTTAAAACATTATATTCTGTTTCTAATTCTTTAGTTTTATAAAATATTTTTTTATCTGAAGTACCAATTAAACCTATTTGGGATTTTATATTTTTTATGTCAGTTAAAGGGTTAAGCGAATCTAAAAAGAATTCTGTTTGTTCATCTATAAATATATGTCTAGTATTTTTTTCATTTTCATATATTCTTCTAACTGTTTCAAAGAAGTAAACAAATTCTTTATCATTCTCATTATAGTTAAGTGTTTCTCCGTTTTCACAGAAAACTATAAGTCCTATAACACCAGAGTATGCACGTATGTTTTTGGGATTTATCATATCATAAATGTTTATAGAGATAATATTTTTTAGTTCATTAATTTTTTGATAATTATCTGATTGTAATTCATATACGCTCATAAATGACCCCCTTAAATGTGGAATTTATTTTATCACAAATAAATATTAGTGTAAAGATTTATTGTTTAAAAAAAACGAGAATCTTTGATGTATGTACTTAGATGTGTTTTACTCATTCTCATTTTTAATTTTTTTAATATCTTTTTATTTAATCTCCATAGTATAAACAATTTTTAGTATTTTTATCTTTGTCTGGCGGACAACAATACCAAATTTCTTTATCATCAGCGTCCATCAGTTCTTCTCCTTTTGTAGCTTTATAGTCTCCCATTTCTTTACAAGTTGATTGCACGATTCGTTTTTTTAATCCCAATCCTAAATAAATAGCTATTCCAAACAATATTATTACTCCTACAATTTTTATACTTTTCATTTTTTCTTCCTCTCTTATGATATTAGTATACCAAAGGATATAGAAAAAATCAAAGAAAATGGTTTATTTTACATCTTTATAATTTTAAACTTAGACCATATACATCTGTTAAATCTAATACTTCAAACATATATGGAATGCTTGGAAGTTTTGATATGTCTTCTAAGTTTTTAAGTTCTATAAATAAATATCTTAAATTTTTAAGAGTGTTAGATAATTCACATTTTTTATCATATTCATATAATGGTAATTCTTTTATATCTAAAGCAAAAAATGAATTTAGAAAATATAATAATCTTGTTAATCTATCTGTATTTTTATCATGCTCATATGTTTTTTGATTAAAGTAAGCAAAATATTGTGATAGTAATTCTGATGTTAATTTGTATTTGCAATCTATACATTCTATTTGAACACTATCAAAATCTATACATAAAACTTTTTCTATAAATCCTAGTGGATTTTCTAAAACTATTAGGTTGTCGTAACTTGCATCTCCGACTATAATGTTTTCTTTTCTTTCATGTATTCTTTTAAGAGCGAGAGATGATAAGTTTACTGCCATAAAAAATTTTCTTAATTCTTTAACATTGGAAAAACTAGATAATGCTTTCATATTAATAGAACCTGGATAATAATTCATAAAGTACCCATCAATTACTTTTTCTTCAAAGTTATATCCTTTAGATATGGACTTATGTCAAGTTTTTAGACACAATTTTCTTTCCATTTTTCAATTTAAGC
>CANSWR010000034.1 GCA_947650795.1 uncultured Bacillota bacterium
AATAGAATATAATAGATTTGTTTAAAAACTTAGAGTAAAAAACCTAAACTCAAAAGTAAAATATCTGGACTTTATCAGTAAAAAATGATATTATTATAATGAATTTGAAGGAAAGTGATTTTAATGAAGAAAGTTTTATTAATAATAGGCGTAATAGGTATTTTTCTAATTTCATCAACAGTATATGCTTGTGTATGCGATTATCAATATAATCATCAAACAAATGAAACATACCATTACAATTGTGGAATACCTAATTGTACAAACAAAGAATATCATGTACATGAAAATTCAAATAATTATCATCATGCTAATCAAAATAATAACAGTAATAATAATTATAGACGCCATCGTTCATGTCATCATAATTAATATAAAACAAACCTTAAACTGTAAAATATTTTCAGTTTATAAGGCTTGTTTTTACTTATAATAAAGGAGAAGTAAATGAAAAAAATTAAAATAATTATATTTAGTATTGCAGTAATATTATTATCTATATTAAAAATAGATGCTGCATCATTTAGTATGTCATCATCAACAAAACAAGTATCCCCTAATGGCACATTCAGTATAAGTGTCGGAGGAGATTGTATAGGTAGAGTCAATCTTTCTGTAACAAATGGATCACTATCTAACAGTAGTGTTTGGGTAGAACAAGGATACATTTCGGTAACTGTAACTGCTGGTTCATCTGGACAAGTAACCGTAACTGCAACACCAGAAACAGGATTCTCTGATGCTGATGCAAACGTATATAATCCAGGAGCTAGAAGTGTAACAGTAAATGTTGGTTCTTCCAGCACGTCTACAAATAATCCATCTAGACCAAGTACAAATAATCCAGTTATACAAAAATCTCCTGACAATAATTTATCATCAATCGCAATTGATAAAGGAGAACTATCTCCAATCTTTAGTGCATCTCAACAAGAATATACTATAAATTTAGGACCAAATGAAAACGTTATAAATATATCAGCAATTACTGCTGATAATAAAGCTAAAGTTGATGGAATAGGTGAGAAAACATTAACTCCAGGAAATAACTTTATAGAGCTTATAGTAACAGCAGAAAATGGAAGTCAAAAAAAATATACTTTAAAAATTTATGTAGATGAAACTCCTCAAACTTTTATAGAATATCAAAATAATAAAATTGGAATAGTTAGAAATTATGAAGGAGTAATAATTCCAGAAAACTTTGTGAAATCAGAACATACAATAGATGACCAACAAATAACAACATTTAATAATAATAAACTTACTATAATATTTGGAATAAATGATAAAAAAGAAAAAAACTTCTATCTATTTGACAAAGAAACAAACAAAATACTAAATAAATTCTTTCCAATTACTATAAATAACAAGACAATCTACATAATTGATGAACCATCAAAAATAAAAAATGCCAAATTAGAAAAATTAACTATTAATGACATAGAAATAGATTGTTATAAATTTGAAAAGCAAAACTATTATCTTCTAAATACAATTAATGCTGAAGGAAAAAATGTAAAATATTTATACGAAAGTAGTGAAAACTCTATACAATTATTTCCAGAATTTCTTAGTGAATTTAATAACAAAACAATGACAGAAAGCATTATAATATATTCTTTAAGTGCGATTAACATAATATTGATAGCTGTAATAGTATACTTAATAATAAAAATTAAAAAAGGTGAACAACATGAAAAAACTAAATAAAATAATAATATTATTATTATGCTTACTATTAACATCAACAAATATAATGAGTAATGAAACAAAAATTATTAACACAAAATCTAATGAAACATTACTAGCAACATCTAATAAAAAAACGCTAAAAAATATAGTGGTATTTATTGAATTTAATGACAGTGAAACACTTGTAACTAATCACTTAGATGACGAACAAAGTGTACAAAATGCGTACACTATTTTTAATAGTGAAGACTTATTTGAAATGGATACAAAATTTGGTAAAGTAAAAGTGCCTTCATTTAAAAAATATTATGAAAGAGAAAGCTATGGAGACTTATCTATTACGTCAGAAATATTTCCAAAAGAAAACAACAAAGTAGTATCTTATAAAGACATTCATCCTATTGGTTACTATTTAAAATATAGTGATCAAAATACTACAGGATACAAAGATAAAGAAGAATCTTTAAAAAGAGAAACAGAATTAATAAATAATGCCACTAATTACATATCTAATATGGTTTCAGCTTATGGAATAACTAGTGAAGAATTAGATGTAAATAAAGACAACAAAATAGACGCTATATCATTTATAGTAGAAGCGCCATCAGTTTTACCTTCATCAATCGCTTGGAATGACTTATTATGGTCTCATAAATTAGACAATGATGGAGTAACTGCGACAATATTAGGGAAAAGAGCATCATCTTACACATTGATAAAAGCAGAAGATTATACACAGATGGCAGGATTATTTTCTTTAAACACAGGGACATATGGAACAATTATACATGAATTTGGACATACATTAGGTTTTATGGATTTATATAGGTATGATTCATCAACTTCTAGACCAGTAGGATTTTATGATATAATGGGCCAAACTATTGGTTCAAATCCTCAAAGTTTTTTGACTTATTATATTAGTGAATATAATAATAACTCATCTTGGCATTCTCCATTACCAGTAATAACTGAGTCTACAAATAACATAACTGTAAATAAACCTAATTACATAGATAGAACTGAACAGCGCGCTATAAAAATTCAAAGAAATAAAACAGATAAAGAATTTTTTGTAGTAGAATATCATGAAAAACTAAATACTTATGAAACTCACTCAGCTGATGAAAGTGGGATAATAATATACAGAGTAAATGAAAACAATAAATATTTAGGAGCAACAGACGGAAGCAATCAAGGAAAGAACGATCATGTATTCATATTTAGACCTAATGAAACAGGATTGGGAGAAGGGTTAGGAAATTTAAGAGAAGCAACACTTAATATGAATAGACCTACATTCGGTAGCGACATAACTAATGATAAATCGTTTGACAACAAATCAATATACTACACAGATGGTTCAAATTCAGGAATAAAAATAGAAGTAACTAGTCAAACTGATAGTTCTGTAACATTTAACATAATATTTCCAAAAACAGAAGGCGAAGGAACAAAAGATAAACCATACATAATTAATGATGCTAATGAATTCTTATATCACATGAGTTTAGACACAAAAAATAAATACTATAAAATTGTCTCTGATTTAGACTTTAAAGACATAAAAGATTATCCAAAAATTGATTTTGATGGTAATTTAGATGGAAACAATCAAACAATAAAAAATATTACAACTAATGGTTCAGGTATATTTAATAACATTAATATAAATAACTATCAAACTCAAACTACAATAGAAAATTTAAACTTTGAAAACATTAGTATTTATTCTAAAACTGGAAACTATTTAGGAGGATTATCATCATCAGCAACAAACGCAGTATTAAAAAACATAAGATTAAAAAGTGGAACAGTAAATAATGATGGACCTTTAATGAATGACATAGCTTCAACTGGAGGATTCTTAGGGAATGTAGACAACACAACTATAATAGAAGATTGTTACTCTAACCTTGATGTAACTGCACAAAAAAATGTTGGTGGATTTATTGGAATAAATATGAATGCGAAAATAAAAAATAGTTTTAGCAATGGAAAAGTAACAGGAAGTCAAAACACTGGTAGCTTTATAGGACTACAAGCTATAACTGACAACACATACAATACTCCAACTAATGTTTACTTTAACAAAAATATGACAAAAAATTTACCAGCTGTAGGAGGATATGCTTCTTCATTTCATAACTTAAATACATTAAATGAAAATTCACTATCAAACGGAATAAAAAGTATAGAAACTAAAGAAAAAATAACAATAAATAAAAACTCTTTAGCAGACTTTATAGTTACAATTAATCCACAAGCAACGCTTAGTTATACTGTAACTATTGAAAATATAGATATAGCAACATATGAAAATAATAAAATATTAGGAATAAATCCTGGGACTTCAAAAATTTTTACTAATATAAAAATCGGAAATAACAATATGCAAATAACTACAAACCTAACTGTTAATGATAAAGAAGGAGCTCTAACTGAAAAAGAAGTATTGGAATTATTATCATTAAGTAAAAAAGAAAATTATCTAATAGGATTTACTTTGGGTATGAAAGTACAAGAATTAAAAAATAAAATACAATCTACCCCAACTGTAACATATAAAAGCTTAACAAATGATAAAAGTATAGAAATAACTGAAGGAATAATATCAACAGGAATGAAGCTTTGCTTAAGTATAAACAATATTGATTATAACTATATAATCGTTATTAAAGGTGACGTTAATGGAGATGGTATGATATACGCAACAGACTATGTAAAAGTAAAAAATCATATAATGGGTAAAAGTCATATAACAGGACCTTATCTTGAAGCTGCAGATATAAATAATGATGGAAAGATTTATGCAACAGATTACGTATTAATAAAAAATCATATAATGGGCAAAAAGCCAATAGAACAATCAGTATAAAAGAAATAAATCCCAATAAAATTATGTTGGGATTATTTATTAAAAAATGCCTGGATTAATAAGAATTGAAATTTAGGAAAAAGTTTAAACACATAAAAATAAAAGAAATTAAAACAAATTAGGAGTACAAATGAAAGAAGATTTATTAAAAAATATTGAAAAAATACATACCACAGTATTAGGTAAAAATAGAATAAAGAAAAATTTAGAATTAGAAAACGATGATGTAGTAAATTTTTGTAAAAATAAAATAAAAGATAATAAATGTAAAATATACAAACAAGGCAAAAATTGGTATTGTGAAATAGATAATATAAAAATAACTATTAATTCATATAGTTTCACAATCATAACTGCACACAAAAATTTAAAATCATGATATAATAGTATAAGGAAGTGAAAATAAAATGAAAAAATTAAGATTTTAATGATACTTATTTTTACAATTATAATCGCTTTTATAATCATCGACACAGTACATGCAAAAATAAAAAATACTAGTCCTGTATTAAAAATTATAGAATTTTATGATGGAGGAACTTTATATAAAAAGATAAAGGTTTTTATAGATACTTATACTTGTACAGATAGAACTGTTCATACAATGTTTAAATGGGAAAAATAATATTGTCTCTTTGATGGAAAATAGACTTTCCAGAAAATTCTGCAAAAATTCAAATTGATGGAAAATCTATGATAATTAATGAAAGTGATTACAATAAAGTAATAAAATACTTAGCAGACTTAAAATTTAAATCTAATAACTGTGAAAGGCCTATAAAACATACTATTGACATACAAAATGATACTTATTATTTATTAAGTCAAACTAATCAAATCAGAAAAGGTAACAAGTGTACTTTTATAACAAAAGATTTAGAAAACATTTTAGATTTTATTTATAGTAACAATGAAATGAATAATATAGAAAAATATACTTATAGAAATTACTTTAGAATAGACACTAAAATAAACAATTACTGGAAAGAACTTAAAATCATAGAAAATGTAATATTTAATGATAATATATATGAGGAGAAATAAAAATGTCAGAAAGAGAAAAAATGTTATCAGGAGAATTATATGATTGCTCAGATGAGGAATTACTTACAAGATGGCATTTAGCTAAAAACTTAGTTAAAGAATATAATAATCTTGAATCAGGAGATATTGAAAATAAAAATAAAATATTAAAAGAATTACTTGGAAAAATGGAAAATAATGTTTGGATTACACCACCATTCTATGTTGATTATGGTAATAATATTTATATAGGAAATAATACTGAAATAAATATGAATTGTATATTTTTAGATGATAATAAAATAACAATTGGTCAAAATTGTTTAATCGCACCAAATGTGCAAATTTATACAGCATATCATCCTAAAAATGCCAAAGATAGACTTGGAGAAATAAAAGAAGATGGATCTTTTGAATTTTGTAAAACATACTCATCTCCAGTAGCAATAGGCAATAATGTATGGATAGGTGGAGGAGTTATAATATTACCAGGTGTAACAATTGGTGACAATGTAGTAATAGGCGCAGGAAGTGTAGTAACAAAAAATATTCCAAGCAATAAAATAGCTTATGGAAATCCATGCAAAATACAAAAAGATAATATATAATCACTAAAAAGATTATCAAATAAAATTAACTATTGACAAACATAAATTAAAGTGTTAACATACAATTAGTAATAGTAAGTGGTTATTAGATAGAGAGTAACAAACACTTTATAATAATTTTTTATGAATTTATTATATACTAAAATTTTTATTGTTATTTTCTGACTAATAAAAAAGAATAAAGAGTAGGATGCAAAGCTTATAATAATATTTAATTATATTATAAGTGACAACCATACTTGCTTGATATTTCCACTAAACTTATCAAACTATTACTCATATGCGTATATTAGGAGTTTAATTCTGATAAGGGAATAGTATATAGCTGTCAATTATATATTATTCTTATAAGACTTAGATTCTCAAGAAAATGAGTTCTTGACAGGTTCTCATTTTTTTGTTGTATTCAAGAAAATTATATTCATAAAATAGACATAATAGAAAAAATATTAAATATAATGTATAATTAATTTATAATAAAATTAAAAAAGAGGTGATAACATGAAAACAACAGTTAAGTAAGTCTGGCATAAACTTTATTATGCCAAAATTAGGAGGCATAAAATGTTTGAAATAAAAAATTTAAGTATAATCGTAAAAGATAAATATTTAATAAAAAACTTATCTTTTACACTTAACAAAAATGATAAACTAGGAATAATAGGAGAAGAAGGAAACGGAAAATCCACACTTTTAAAATGCGTAATAAACGATTGTGAATATGCAAACATAACTGGAAGTATAAACATAAAGAATACTAAAATTGGTTATTTAGAACAATCAATTGATTCAAAAAATAATGATAAAACTGTATTTAACTATATATTTACTAGTGAAGAAGATTACTATAATAAAATAACTATACTATACAAAATATTAGAAAAAATAAACTTAAAAGACGAAATACTAAAACAAAAAATAAAAACTTTATCAGGTGGAGAAAAAGTAAAAATAGGAATACTAAAAATATTACTTGAAGAAAATGATGTGTTGCTTTTAGATGAACCTACAAATGATTTAGACATAGAGACACTACAATGGTTAGAAAACTTTATAAATTTAACTGAAAAACCAATAATGTTTATATCACACGATGAAACCTTACTATCAAAAACAGCAAATATAATTTTGCACATAGAACAAATAAAACACAAAACAGAATGTAAACACACTATAAAAAGAACAGACTATAACACATACATAAAAGAAAGAATGATATCATTAGAAAAACAAACATGGCAAGCAAAATTTGAAAAAAAAGAATACAATAAACGTGTAGAAAAACTAACAAAAATAATGAATAAAGTAGAATATAAACAAAACACAATATCAAGAAGTGACCCTCATGGAGCAGCTTTACTAAAAAAGAAAATGCATTCATTAAAATCGCAGGAGAAGAAACTAGAGAAAACTGAACTTACACATATTCCCGATGTAGAAGAAAGCATTCAAATATTTTTTAACGAAGTAAAAATTCCAAAATCTAAAGTTATATTAAAACTAAACTTACCACAATTAAAAATAGCTAGCAAAATATTATCAAAAAATATTAATTTAGAAGTTATTGGAAACTCACATATATGTATAATAGGAAAAAATGGAAGTGGAAAAACCACACTATTAAAAAAAATATACGAAGAATTAAAACCAAGAATTGATATAAAATTAGGTTACATGCCACAAAACTATGATGAAATACTAAACCAATACGAAAATGTACTAGACTTTATATCAAAAGAAACAAGTAAAGATGCAATTACAAAATCTAGAATGTTTTTAGGAAACATGAAATTAACGAGCGAAGAAATGACAGGAAAAATATCTAATATAAGTAATGGAACTAAAGCAAAAATATTTTTAATGAAACTAGTATTAAATGAATGTAACGTTTTAATATTAGACGAGCCAACTAGAAATTTAAGTCCATTATCTAATCCTGTTATTAGAAAAATCTTAAAAGACTTTAAGGGTGCTATAATAAGTGTATCTCATGATAGAAAATATATTGAAGAAGCCATTAATATTATATATATATTAACAGAAGAAGGTTTAACAAAAATAGATAAATAAAAAGAGTCAATAATAGACTCTAATTAGGAGAACTTGTAAGTTTCAAATTAGGATTATTCCGAGGAATATACTGAAATAGTTCTTCTGAACTCATTAAATGGGTAGAATCTGTACTAAATTCTTTTAAAGCATTTTCTAATTCTTGAATATCTAAATCTTGTTTTTCTTTAAAATTAACATTTTGATTAATAACGTTTTCAATCGCTAGTAATATTTGATTAAATTGAGGATACATAGTTAGAATCTCAGAGGTGCTTGTAGTTTTATCAAGTTTCTTTAAACTAAGATATTTATAGCCTAAAGTTTTAAGTGCTAAAATATCTTTTTCATATCCCTCATATTTTGATGTTAAAATACTTTCAATGTCTTTTTTAATATTTAGAATAAAAAGGTCTTTTTTGTTATTTTCTTCTTCAATTCTCTTACGCTTTTGCTCTTCTAATTCCTTATCATTTCTAATTCTAATATTCTCTTTTTCTATTAAACTAGCTAATTCTTGTAACTCACACTTATACTCCTTTTTTGCTCTAAAAGAATTTAAAATATCAGGAACAATTACTCCTGCTGCAACTAAAGAGAAAAATAAAAAAGCTAAAGGTAAATTACCAGCAAATAAACATATAATTCCTATACAACCTGCAGGCAGACTAGTTAAGCAAACACCGCCTAAGTATTCCCAAAAAAAGTTCTTATCTCTATGTTTTCTATATAAAAATTTTAAATATTCATCTTTAAAAATTTTCAAATAATGAAAATAAAAATTCATTTCTTCTAAATTTTGTAACTCGCCATTATTTCCTCTATTAATAATATCAATTTCTTCTTTAGAAAATTTACTATGTTTCATATACATTTTCAAAACCCGCTTTCTTTGAAAAATATATTATCATAGCGGAATCCAGAAATCAATAAAAATTATTTATGATTATTTTAATAATTTATGATAAAATTAATGCAAAAGAAAGGTGATAAAATGGCGACAACAGAAAATTATATAAAATATATTTGCGAACAATTAGAAGGAATTGGAGAAATAAGATACAAGAAAATGTTTGGAGAATACATGGTATACGTAAATGATAAACCTGTTATAATAGTATGTGAAAATACAGCATTTGTAAAAGAATTAGATATTATAAAAGAAGATATGAAAAATGCAGATGTTGGATTTCCTTATAAAGGAGCAAAAGAACACTATATACTTGATATAGATAATTCTGAATTTTCCAAAGAAATTCTATCAAAAATAGAAAGTGTCACAATAGTTCCAAAAAAGAAAACAAAATAAAAGTTCCAATTTAGGAATTTTTTCTTTTATTTAATGAGGGCAATAATTATTTACACTCTAACAAATATATAGTAAAATATAATTGTATAGTAAGATAATAAAAAAGAATATCTTAATTTAGAGGGTGAATATGAAAGAGAAAAAACAAAGATTAATTGATAACATAGTTATAGTAGTTGGCCTATTATTTACTATGTTAATAATATTTTTAATAGTAAGTCAAATTAACACAAAAACAAGTTTTTCAGATACTATAGAAGAAAAAGAATTTACATACCTATCAGATATCCCTTATATTAAAGAACAAAGTAGTGTTGGATGGGGAAATATAACAATTGATAAAAATGTTGATAACACAAATATGATTTCATTAATAGTAAATGGCCAAAGGAAATATTTTTTAAAAGGAATGGGAGCACACGCTACAAGTACACTAGTATATGATATATCAAACTATAATTATGATTATTTTTCAACTTATTTTGGTGTAGATGCAAGTCGAGGAACTACCAGCGATGGCGTGAAAATGCACATATACACTTCTGTAGATGGCATAAACTGGGATTTAGAAAATGAAGTATCTCCTCCAGTAAAAAAAGGAGACACGGAAGCAAGCTACATAGAACTAAACGTTAAAAATAAAAAATACATTAAGCTTTTTTGTAGACAATATGGGAGTGCAACTGGAGACCACTGCGTCTATGGAGGAGCAAAACTATATAAAGAAGGATATACAGAAGAAGCTCAAAAAGTAGATTTCATAAAAACAGTAGAAGAATATGATCAAATATTAAATGGTCTATCACTAGAAGAGCAATTGAATAAAAAAGAATTAACATTACTTCAAAGAGAATTAGTGAATAAAGCTGGATATGAGTTGCTTCAAGGTTTAGCTTCACTAAGCAAAGATTATGAAAATGCTTTAGAATGGCTTTTTACTGACTTAGAAAATCTTAAACTTTATATTACAGGAGGAGAACCAACTGGAGGAAATTATATAAGCTCATTAAAAATATTAGCTGAACTTTATACACATCATAAAAATGATTTTAACATTACAGAAACATCTAAATACGGTAATAAAGTAGGATATATTTACAAAAAAATGGCAATTACCTTATCTTTAACGCACTCATCACAAGTGGCATTATGGATGCAACCGAGCGAAGAAGTAAACCAATCAGACGCACTAACACGTTATAACATTTATAAAAAACTATATAGCGAAGGAAAATTTGTTGTAAATGATAGTATAGATATCACTAAATGGTTTGAAAACTATGAAATAGAAGAAATGCGTTTTGTAATGAATAATATAATTGATGATGAATCAATTATATGGTTAAACGAATACACAAAAAAACAAATAGACGCTCATCCAAATCAAGTTTGGACATATCTAACACCTCATCCTTACATGGCATATGTGTGGCCAAATTATGGAAATCCAGTATTTCATGATCCAGACAGAAAAGAATATTGGGACAATCTATATGATGGAATATTCACTAAATATGGTGTAACTTATTCTAGCGAAGGAAAAATGGTATACAAAGTTTGGATGAACTTTAGAAATGAATTTGGAACAGGTGCTGTTTGTGGTGGTATATCAAAAACTGGATCAAACATAAGAACAGTTCACGGAATTCCTGCTGCAGTTATAGGACAACCAGGGCATGCAGCTATTATCTATTATACTCAAAATAATGATGGAGATGGATACTGGGGAATAGACAACGATGTAAGTGGCTGGGTATTCTCTGAAAAAGGAGAAAGAATGCTATTAGGTTGGGGAAATGATAGAAGATTCTCTAAAGGATACACTGTTCCTTACATGGCAATGGCCCAAGAAGCAGTAAATAGATTTGATAATTATTCAAAATCTAAAGAAATATTAATGCTTGCAGACTTATACCAAAATGACATACGAAAAAGAGAAGATTATCTATGGGCCTCACTTAAAGAATTAGACTTTAATATAGACGCTTGGTATCAATTAATTATGCTTTATAATGAAGATCAAACAAAAACAGAAGAAGACTATTATAATTTGGCAACCAAATTAAGTGAATCACTATTAGAATATCCACTACCATACTACCACTTAATGGCATTAATAGAACCACATTTAACTTCTAATGCATATAAATTTAATTACACATTGTTACTAACAGACACATTAACAAAAGGAAAAAATTATAATGGTACAGATGTTTTGCAACCATCATTAACTAGATTACTAGCAAATTATTTACTAGGCCAAACAGACACAACACTTGCCACTTTCTCATTTAATGGAGAAGATGCAAATAAAATAGTACTATCAAGCAGATTTGATGGGTCAGGAGTTAGATGGGATTACAGTATTGATGGAAAGCAAACGTGGAATGAAGTTTCATTTACAGGTAATGAAGAACACAAATACTTATTAACAAAAGAAGAAATAAATAAAATAACAGCTGAAAATGATATTTATGTTCACATTGTAGGTGCTTCATATAGTGATGAAAACATCCTTAAAATTGACATATTAAATAATGTAATATCAGAAAGTAGTTACTTTAGAAATGACTTAGAAAATAGAATATTAGGCGTTACATTAACTCATGAATGGAGAAACAATGAAAATGAAGCATGGACATCTTATTCTATAAAATCTCCAGATAATACAGGAGACAAAACTTTACAAATAAGAGAAGCACCAAACGGAACAAAACTAGCAAGTAACATATTAACATTCACATTTACAAAAGATACTGATACGGACAAGAGAAAATACATTCCAGTTTCCCACTTAACTATTCATAATGTTTCAACAGAAGCTGTGAATAATGGAGGAAGTGCAATATATGCAATAGATGGAAACTACAATACAAGGTGGCACTCAGCATGGAATGGAACAGATACACAAAGATATATTACAATAGCATTAGATAGACCTAGAACAATTTCAGCAGTAGAATTTGTTCCAGCAGGAGGAGGAAACGGAAAGATTTATGATGGAACTATTTGGGGAAGTTCAGATGGCGAAAATTGGGAAATATTAACTAGTAGAACTAACATAAGATATACAAACCAAGCTAATACAAACGAACAAGCTATTGAAAATACACAAAGCTTTGAAATAGAAAATCCAAAACAAGTAAAATACATAAAAATAGTAGCAGATAGAACAAATGGAAATTGGTTTGCAGCAAGAGCATTTAATTTATTTGAAGACTTTACTCAAAACCCTTATCCTACAGCAAGCATAGGATTTAGTAAAACAGAACCTACAAACGAAAATGTAGTAGCAAGATTAATAAATCCAAGTGTGCCAATAAAAATAACTAACAATGGAGGAAAAGATACATATACATTTACAGAAAATGGTTCTTTCACATTTGAATTTATAAACGAAGAAAATGGACAAACTGGGTCATCTACAGCAACAGTAACTTGGATAGATAAACAAGCACCTACAGCAGAAATAAGGTACGACATAACAAGTATAACAAACAAAGATGTAACAGCGACTTTAGTTCCTAGCGAAGACATAATAGTATTAAATAACGGAAATGCTGAGTCTGATAATCCTAATAGTAATCCGTTAACACATATGTTTTTAGATAATGGTGAATTTACATTCCAATTTAAAGACGCTGCTGGAAATATAGGCACAGCAACAGCAAAAGTTGATTGGATTGACAGAGTAATGCCAAACGTATTTATATCTTTTAGTGAAACAGAATTGACCAATAAAGATGTAATTGTAACACTAGAATTTGATAAACCTAACGTAAAAGTACTTAACAATGGTGGAAAAATAACTTATACTTTCGTTGATAATGGAGAATACACCTTTGAATTCGTAGATGAAGCAGGAAATCAAAGAACTAAAACTGTTTCAGTTAACTGGATAGATAAAGTCGCACCTAATGCTTACATTATATACACACCATCAACATCAACTAAAGGTTCTGTAACAGCAAAAATATATAGTGATGAACAAATAAAGATTACAAATAATAATGGAAATGATACATACATTTTCACATCTAATGGAGAATTTGAATTTACATACGAAGATCACTTAGGAAACAAGGGGAAAATAACTGCAATAGTTGATTGGATTAAAGAAGAAAATATTCCTGAAAATCCATCAAACCCAAGCAAACCTACTAATCCAGATAAGCCAACAAACCCTAGTATCCCAGAAGATAAGCCAGACGATCCAGGAAATAATAATGAAGAACCACCACAGAAACCTACATACAAAGATTATTCTATTAATAACATAAAACTTAGCATAAGAGAAGATTACATAAAAGAAGAATTATTATTAATCAGTAGTAAATTTATAACTACACAGGAATTAATGGATAGATTTGGAACTAAAAGTGAATATATTGAATTATACTTAGAAAACATAAAAAATGAAAAAGTTAACATTGGTAGCAAAGTAAAACTAAATATTAAACTAGACACTACTAAAGAATTTTTAGGAATATATGAAGTAAAAAATGGCAAACCAGAAAAACTAAATTATAAACTAAATAAAAATGAAATAGAACTTGAAACTAATGGTCTAGGTAAATACATAATTCACTACAAAGATGATACTATAAAAGAAATTAACGAAGAAGAATCTAAACACAACATAATCTGGCCAATAATTGGTTCAATATTAATATTATCTGTAATTGCAGCATTAATTAGTAAATTCATAGAAAGAAAAAAACAAAGGCAAGCTTAAAAACTTGTCTTTTTTCGAAAAATAAAAACTCTACGATTAGTTTGGTTAAAAAAGTAAACAGCTATATTATAATAAAAAAGAAAGGAGAAATAATGAATCAAGAAAAAATCGGATTATTTATTTCAAATCTACGTAAAGAAAAAGATATGACACAATTGGAACTTGCAAACAAACTAGGTGTAACAGACCGAGCTATAAGTAAATGGGAAAATGGCCGCGGTATGCCAGATTTATCACTAATAAGAAACCTTTGCGAAATATTAGAAATAAGTATAAATGAACTTCTAAATGGAGAAAGAATTGAAGAAAAAGAGTATCTTAAAGTATCAGATAACAATATTTACAACACACTTGAATATGGAAAACAAGAACTAAAAAAAAGAAATAAAATAGTATTAATTATAGTATCTCTCATATTGCTTATAACATTCACATTATTAACACTTTTTATAATAGATACTAATAGAATGAGAAACAACGAGCCAGTTTTATTTAGTACCTGGGGTTTCGATTATATGCCACCAATTAATTTAGAAGAAGAGAAAATAAGTCTAGCTATTGAAGAATATATAGTAAGTACAGCAGATAGAGAGAGTCCTCATTACAACAATGAAAAATATTTTACTAGTTTAAAAAAATTCTTAATAGTAGAAAAAGATGATTTTAAAGTATTCGAAGTTTATGCTTGGGTACTTGCAGAAAGCTTTTATAGGAAAGATAATGAAATAATAAAAGAGAGTGGTTTCTCTATGCCGTATAAATTTACAGTAATTAAATCAGAATCAGATTTTGTAGTAAACAATGCTGAATATCCACATGACAATAATTATGAAGAAGAATTAAAAAGAATATTCCCATATAGTGTTCGTAAAAAAATAGATGATATACATACAGATGGTACAATAGAAAGACTTAGTTTAGACATAGAAAAACAAACAAAACTATATTTTCATAAATAACAAAAAGCTGAATTTAATAGCTTTTTTAAATATTATCTGACTCTCAAATATTGAACTA
Source organism: uncultured Bacillota bacterium (assembly GCA_947650795.1). Taxonomy (GTDB): domain Bacteria; phylum Bacillota_I; class Bacilli_A; order RF39; family UBA660; genus MGBC139354. Next base: position 15,315 of record CANSWR010000034.1, read on the forward strand.
AACTAATAGAATATAAAATTATTATATTTACGAGTTACTGAACTTTATAAAAAATGGGATGATTCTACTATTCAGAACTGGTCTATGGTTAGGAACCAATTAGATGCCCATCCACATTTTCAAGACACACTCGTAAATATTGTAATTAAGTTCTTTGATATAAATTATATATAATATATTAACTACTTACACACTTTTCTTGACATACCCAATATTACGCACTCCACTTCATTAAAAAACACTAGAAATAATCTAATGTTTTAAACTTTCTTTTTTATTATAAGTTTATATAAATAATTATTTAATTTCATTTAATAAACTTTGAATTTCTGAAATTTCTAAACCAGTACATTTTTGAATTACTTCTATAGATAAGTTACTAGAAATCATATTTTTGGCGATTTCAAGTTGTTTATTTGTTGCTCCTTCAAGAATACCTTCTTCTTTAGCAGTCTTTAAGTTAGTCTCTATTAACTTCTCTTCTCTACTATAATCTTGTACTTCTTTATTATTCATAAAACTTACCATCTCCTCTAATAATTTAGTTGATAATTTTCTAT
>CANSWR010000035.1 GCA_947650795.1 uncultured Bacillota bacterium
ATAGTAGAGAAGAGAAGTTAATAGAGACTAACTTAAAGACCGCTAAAGAAGAAGGTAAAATTGAAGAAAAACTTGAAATTGCTAAAAATCTTTTAAAACATAATGTTGCAATGGAAATTATTTCGTCAAGTACAGGATTATCAATCCTTGAATTAGAAGAGTTAAAAAAGAATAATAAACTCTTATTTAAAAGAAGAAGAATATTAATGCGCTCAAAATTAGGCCTATATAAAAAGAACTATTACACAAATGAGGAGAATGTATAAGTATGCAGGTATTATCCCATGACAACCTGTTTTGTGTTTTAATAGTTCTTTTAATTTTGTAATTTATTGTATTTAAAGCATTCTTTTTCATGAGAATTTATTACACCTATAGCTTGTAAATATGAATAAATAATAGTTGTTCCCACAAATTTCATTCCATGTTTAATTAAATCTTTTGATAATTTATCAGATAATTCATTTCTAGTAACATTTATTTCGTAGACTATTTTATCTTGTATAAAAATTTTAAGATAATTACTAAAAGATTCATATTTTTTTTGAATTTCTTTGAAAATTCTAGCATTATTTATGGCAGCATTTATCTTAAGTTTATTCCTAATAATTTTTTCATCATTTAAAAGTGCCTTTATTTTTATTTCATCATATTTACATATAGCATCTATATTAAAGTTATCAAAAGCTTGTCTAAAATCTTCTCTTTTATTTAAAACGCATTCCCAAGACAATCCAGCTTGAAAAGATTCCAATAATAGCATTTCAAACAAATAATTATCATCTAAATTTAATACTCCCCATTCTTCATCATGATATTTTATATATAATTCGTTTTTTAAATTACACCATTTACAACGTGTTTTATTCATTTTTTAATTTTCCTTTCTTAGGCAACTTGTATTCGTCTATATTTATTCCTTCTAAATTTAATAGTTTCATTTTTATAGAAATTCCTCCAGTATAACCTGTTAAATTTTTATTATTTCCAACTACTCTATGACAAGGAATTATAATTGGAATTTTATTATGTCCTACTGCATTTCCTATAGCTTGAGCACATGGATTTTTGCCCATTTTTAAACTTATTTCTTTTGCTATATTTCCATACGTTTTAACTGTATTATAAGGAATATTAATTAGATAATTCCATACTAGTTTTCTAAATGGTGTTCCATCTAATTTTAAAGGTAAATCACTTGCATTCATTTCTTTACCTTTAAAATAGTCTGTTAACCAATTTTTAGTTTTTAAAAATATTTCTAAATTGTTTTCTTCAATTGTTTCTTCATCAAATTCACTATTTTCTAAAAGTAAATTTGTTAGATATGTTCCATCGCTTATTAGGGTAAGTGTTCCGATTGGAGAGTTATAATAACTTTTAAATTTCACTTCTTGTTTCCTCTTTTTATATGCCATTTATGCTCACTTGGATTTTCTATTTTAAATATTCTTTTTATTAGATTTATTGTCATATCTAAAATAAATAACCATGCGCGTGTTATGATAAGAATTACTATTATTAAAATTATTATTGTTATTTTTAATTGTCCTTTTGTCATAATAATACTCCTATCTAAAAAGTTTTTAGTTCTTTTTTATTTAAAATACATGCACATTCTACATGATGTGTATTTGGAAACATATCTAATGTATATATTTTTGTTAATTCATAATTATTTAGTAGATTAATGTCTCTTGCTAATGTCATAGGATTACATGATATGTATATTAGTTTATCTGGGGATAATTCTTTAATTATATCAATAGTAGATTTATCCATACCTTTTCTTGGTGGATCAGTAATTATTATATTTATCTTTTCTTTTATCTTTTTTATTTCTTTACTAACATCGCCAAGTATAAACTTTATATTTTTTATTTTATTTAATTTTAAATTTTCTAAAGCATTCTTATGTGAATGTTCATTAATTTCTATACTATAAACAAATTTTGCATTTTTACTAGCAACTATAGAAAGTGTTCCTACGCCAGAATATAAGTCTAAACAAGTTGTATTAGTCTCTATATTCTGTTCAACGATTTCAAAAATCTTACTGCATATGTAATTATTTACTTGAAAAAATGATTTAGTGTCTATTTGAAATTTATATTCATTTATATTTTCTATCATTTTATTGTTTTCAATACTTGATATAATTTGCCCATTTGTGTTTTCTCTTATTATAATATCTGTTTTTGAATTTGTTAATTTATTAATTTCTTTATTTATGTAATCCATTACTAAAGGACATGAATTTATCTCAATTATTTCATTAGTTTTTGCTTTCATGTATCCTAATTTATTGTTTTTGTAGTGTAATGTTATTTTATTTCTATATCTTAATTCTTTGTCAGATTTTATAACAATTGGTTCTATGTCTATGTTTGAAAATTTTTTTAAAATATTTTTTACTTTTTCTATTTTAAATTCTACTTGTTTGGTATAATTCATGTGCATTATATCACAACCACCACATTCTCCATAGTATGGGCAAATTGGTGTCTGTCGATCAGGACTAGTCTCAATATATTTTTCTATTAGTCCCTCATCAAAATTTTTGTGAGATTTTATTATTTTAATTTTTATTTTTTCTCCTGGTAAGGCATTAGGTATAAATACTATTTTATTGTCTATTCTAGCTATTCCTTTTCCTTCATGATTAAGACTATTTATGGTTACTTCCATTATTACTCCTTTTATAATATAAACCCTTTATATCTGCTCGACTAGATTTGTCTAATGAATCTGCATAATCTAAAAATATTTTTTTACATCTTACTCTAATTTTAGATAAACTTAATTTTTCTAAGTAATTGATATAAGAGATTGATACTTTAAGGCTAGATGATAAAGTTTTATTTGTTTTAAAATCAATAAAGTATTTGTGCATTAATACATATTTTTGTTTTACAGTCAAATTAGACTCGTTTATTATTTTTATTATTTCTTGAAATAACATTTCAGATATAACAATATTTTCTGTATCAATAACACCTTTTTTTACAATATCTAAATTTTCTAGTTTGTTTTCACTTTTTATTAAATACTTTAAAATTTTTCTATATTTTAATTTTTCTTTTTCACTAATATCTTTTCTTAAAATTTGTTTTAATAAATGTATTATTTTAGTTTTTGAAACATTAATATTTTTAACCATTATGTTAGCTAATATTTCTTCTGCTATTGATGATAAGATATTAATATTAAAATAAGAATTATAGTTTTTTACATCTGGCTTGCTTTTTAGTTCTTCTAAAATTATAAGTAATCCTTCATGAGCAGCAGATAATATATCCTCATTTTCTATTCCTAGTCCATAATAATTTTTGGCAATTTTCTCAGCATAACTTTTATAGTGCTCAAATAATATATCTCGTGCGTTTATGTCACCTTGTTGATAGCTTATCATTAATTCTCTTGAAGTTTTATCACTATTATTAATCCTTGGCATTTTTATTCCCCCAATTTAGAGATTATGATATCATATTTTAATTCTATGTTCAAATATTACATTTTTAGTTTTTTAGCAAATGACTTTTCTACTCCTACAACATGAAATCCTTCTTCTAATACTCTTCTTATACATTCTTCACTTTCTAAATGCATACAAAAAACTTTATCTTTTAAGCATGGTGGAATTAATGCTATTAGCTGATTAATATTTAGATGTACGTTTGATGGTAAATCATTAATAGTTGTTTCTATATATATTTTGTCTATTAGTTTGTTACTTGTTATTAAATATTCAAGATAATTTGTTGAACAAGTATCCCCTGAATAATATACTATGCCAGAGTCTGTACTAAATGATAAACTATAAGAATCTAGGTTTTTTACATGAACTGTTTCAATAAAATCAATTTGGTTGAATGTTTTATACTTCCCATTTATATATTTTGTAAAGACTAAGTTATACATATCTCTAGTAACTCCAGAATATTCTAATATTTTTTTTAGAAATTCTATATTTTTTAAGCGCTCTTCAACTATTATATTTACTTTAACTTTTTTTACAAAATAAGCATATTCTATAAGAGTTCCTAAACTTCCTATATGGTCAGTATGATTATGAGTTATAAAAACATTAATTTGTTTTATATTATCTAATAAATTTAATTTTTGAAGTTTAGAAAATACTGTACTTCCACAATCTATTAAAAAAAGCTCTTTGTTTTCTATAAACCATGCAGATGTATTTCCTAAAGCTGTATTAAATGCTGATCCTCTTCCTAAAAATTTTAGTTCCATATTATCACCAACATAATTATACAATATATTTCTTTAATAGTTCAATGTTTTTTATTATTTTAGTTTTATATCTTTGTTACTTGGACCTTTTATGCAATTACCGTCTATATCAAATCTTGAACTATGACAAGGACAGTCCCAACATTTTTCTACTTCATTAAAAATTAATCCACATCCTAAGTGAGGACATTTATTTTTTACTTTGTGTTCTTTTCCATTTTCATCAATATATACACTTATATCATTGCCAATTTTATAATGAGTTTTTATATTTTTATACCAGGATTTATTTTTTAATATTTTTGATGTTATGTAACTGTAAGTATTTGATAATATGTAATATGGAAGTTTTATTATATTAGATTTGTTTATTCTTTTCGGATTAAATGTTTTACTATATTTATTTTCTTTTTTATTTATTAAATCTGTTATTATTTTTGCGCCTAATATACTATTTGTCATTCCCCATGTATTATATCCACAAGATATGTACATTGATTCTTTTATTTTTCCAATTAGAGGCATATAATCAGATGTAATTATATCAGTATTAGAGTATTCCATTATAATGTCTTTTTCTTGTATTTTGAATTCATTTATTACTTTTGAAAAACTTTTTTTATCATTATTATTAAATGATGTGTTGTGTGAACTTCCAAGGCATATTCTATATATGTTATTATTTGTTTTATAAAATCTTGTTGAGTAAGTTGGTTTATTTATGTTAATGCAAGAAAAGTTTAAGTATTTAGGATATTTAGTTATAATCATATGAGATTTTTCTAAATGAGATTTTAATGGCATTAGTAAAGGAAATAAAAAGTAAGGATAATTTGTTGCAAACACTATGTTACTAGCTATTATTTTATTATTTTCTGTAAAACATATATATTTATTGTTTTCTCTTTTTATTTTAATTATTTTTGTTTGCTCATAAATTTTTATATTTCGATTTTGTAGTATCTCGTATAGCTTAGTTAAAAATTTTAGAGGATTAAATGTGTAAGTATCATTAACTTTATATGAAGCATAATTTTTATAATTTATTGGTAATGAACTTTTTGAGATTTCAATATTATTTTTCTTTAAAAAGTATACTTCTTCTTTTAGTTTTGATAGTTTACTCTTTTTATCAGTAAAAATATATGAAGGAGTTTTTACTAGGTCACAATCAATTTTTTCTTTTTCTATAAGATTTATTAAATCTTTAACACTTTCTACTTGTGATTGTAAATATATTCTTGCTTTTGATTTATTAGTTAATGATGATATTTTAGTATATATTCTTTCTTGTAAATAAGTTATTTTAGCTGTAGTGTTTTTAGTTACACCACTACCTACTCTTCTTGCTTCTACTATACAAGATGATTTATTATTTAAGTAGTAAGCAGTAAGAAGTCCTGTTAAACCTCCACCTATAATTAAAGTATTTACTTCAATGTCATTTTCTAAACTTATATGTTTATATTCCTCTTTTTTCCATAAGCTCATATGTTTTCACCTATATATAGTGTTAACAAAATTATAGTTTTTAATTCTTTTTATTTTTTTTAGATTTTAAATCTTTTTCATAAAGAGTTTTGTAAAATTCAGAATTCTTTAATAGATATTTGTGAGATCCACTAGCAATTATTTTTCCTTCATCTACTACAAATATTTTATCACAATCTATTATAGTTGATAATCTGTGAGCAATTATTAATATTGTGTATTCTCCTTTTAAATTATCTATAGCATTTTGAATAGATTCCTGAGTTTCATTATCTAATGCGCTTGTTGCTTCATCAAATAATATTATTTCTGTTTTCATTAACAAAGCTCTTGCTATTGCTATACGCTGTTTTTGGCCACCTGATAATATAACTCCATTTTCTCCTAATATAGTTTCGTATTTGTCAGGTAAAGACATAATAAAGTCATCTATACACGCCATTTTACATGACTTTCTAATTTCTTTCATAGAAGCATTCTCTTTTGCTAATAATAAATTTTCTTTTATAGAAAAATTAAATATATATGGATTTTGTGTAATTATTGACATGTTATTTCTTAGTGAGTCACAATCTAAATCATTAATATCTTTATCATCTAATAATATTTTTCCTTCATCAATAGAATATAACTTTGTTATTAAATTGAAAATTGTTGTTTTTCCTGCTCCGCTTCTTCCTACAAAAGCTACTTTTTCGTTTGGTTTTATTTCAAAATTCATTTTATTTATAATATTCTTTTTATCATAACTAAATTTTACATTATTAAATTTAATATTACCTGATAATTTCTTAATCTTTAATTCACCAAATTTTTCTTTTTTAAATTTTTCATCTTCTATGATTTCAAAAATTCTATTTGATGATACAACAAATTTCTTATTATATTCTGATAAATTAACTACACCAGTAAGTAAATTCTTAATTTTATTTTGATAATTATATATAATTACGAAGGTTGGAATAGTAAGTAAAGATTTTTCATATAATATACATCCTATAATTATGAAAAATAAATCACTAATTGCCCTTAAATTATTTGCAAAATAATAATAAATTCTGTTAATGTTTTCCATTTTTATTTCTTCTTCTGCTGATTCTACTACTTTATCTATTGTTTTATTTAAGATGGTTTTATTAGCATTTAATACTTTTATATCTCTAATTCCTCTAACTAATTCTCCTACTAAACTTGTTTTCTTTTCCCATATTTGTTTTAAATTCTTTTGTACTTCATATCTTTTACTTACTCTTTTTTTATTTATTAAGAACATAATTATAGAAGTTATAATCGCGTATAAAAATAAATATTTATTTAACATAAATACAGTTATTAACACTCCAATATTAGACAAAACAGATGATGTCCAATAAGTATATTCCATAAATATACCAGATATTTCACTTGTATCTTTATTTAATCTATCTATAAAGAGTCCTAAAGATGAATTGTCTATTTCTCTAATTTCTAATTTAAGAGTTTCTCTAGCAATAGAAGTTTGTAAATTAATTAAAGTTTTCTTATATATTTTCTGATATAATAATCCTTTAAAATAATACATTAAATAAAGTATAAATTCAATTAAAAAAACTGCTAATGATGATAATATTAATTGCTTCACTAGTCCTTCAGTTATATTTAAAATTATTTTTGTACTTATCAAAGGCAGGATAGCGCCTATAATAGCTTCTATAATGCTAACTATGCCATATCCTAATAAATTGATTTTGCATTCTTTTAAGTAATTCCAAGTTTTTTTGATGTTAGTATAAAAATTATTTTTACTTTTCATTTTAGTACTCCTTATTTTTATTATAGCAAATTAATTTTTATTTTGAAAATATTATTTGTTATATTATGGTATTTTTTATTTATTTTTGTGAACAATAAAAGTATGAATACGAAAGATATATTAAAAGATTTAAAAGAATTACAAAAAAAACAGCCAGACCTTATTATTAGAAAAATTAAAGTAGGTCTTTTTAAGCATGCTTATATAGTAGTTAATCAAAGTGTTAGTAGTGGCGACAGAGTAAATGATTTTATTCTTAAATATTTTAGCAGCAAAAATATTTTTGGAAGTAATGTTATTAAAAATTTAAGAAAGAGAATTGAAGAGAATATACCTTCTATTAACTATATTCCTGTAGATAATGTAGAGAAATTATATGAATTAATTTTTAGTGGTTTTACAATAGTAATTTATGATAATTCTATCTCTGCATACGAAACAAGAGGTGAATTAGATAGAGGAGTTAATATCCCTCAAAGTGAACCTGTTATAAGAGGTCCTAAAGATAGTTTTACTGAGAATTATAATGCTAATTTAGGTTTGGTTAGAAAAAGAATTAAGAGTAAGAATTTAGTTCTTAAAGAAATTACAGTAGGTAGAGAAACTAAGAGTAAAGTTGGAATTTTATATATGGACAATATATGTGAAGAGGAACTTGTTGAAAGTGTAAAATCTTCTTTAGAAAAAATAAATATTGATGGAATTATGGATGTTAATAATTTTAAAAGTTTTATTGAACAAAAAAATGTTACTTTTTTTCCAACAGTTCTATTTACGGAAAAACCAGATGATGCTTGTAGATTTTTATTAGAAGGAAGAGTCATAGTAACTATGGACAATAGTCCTAGTGTTTTAATAGCTCCTACATTTTTTATGGACTTTTTTCAGAATAGTGAAGATTATTATCATAAACCATTTTTTGCCACTTTTATGAGAATTGTTAGATTTTTTTCTTTCTTTTTAGCAATCTTAACTCCTGCATTTTTTGTGGCAATTATAACTTATGACCAAGAGATTTTACCAGTTTCTTTGTTAATTAATTTTGCTGAGCAAAGAAATAGTGTTCCATTTCCTGTAATTATTGAAGCATTTTTACTTATGTTTACTTTTGAACTTTTATATGAAGGAGATGCTCGGACACCATCCAATAGAGGTACTTCTTTATCTATTTTAGGCGCATTAGTTTTAGGTGATGCTGCTGTTAATGCTGGTCTTGTTTCTCCTGTTATGGTTATAGTTGTAAGTGTGAGCGCAATTAGTAGTTTAGTGTTTATTTATTATGATATGCAAGGTTCTATAAGATTTTGGAGATATTTAATGATGATTTTAGCAGCTTTATTCGGAATAGTAGGTTTTGTTATGGGATTAATGCTTTTATTAATTAATTTATGTTCTGTTAAAACTTTTGGAAAACCGTATACTCTTCCAATGATGCCTTTTATTAAAGGGGCACAAAGTAATGCTTTGTTTAAAACCGAAATTTCTAAAATGAAAAAAAGACCAGAATATCTTACTAAAAATATTATTAGAGAGGAGTAGATTTATGAAAAAAATTATACTTTTAGTATTTATGTGTTTTGTATGTACTGGTTGTTTTGATTATCAAGAGTTGGGTGAACTAGGTATTATAAGTGCGATGTCTATTGTTAAAAATGAAGATAACTTTCGTGTAGATATACAACTTATTAATATTATAGAGAGTGGCGATCACGGGGTTGTTGAAAGTCCAGTTACAGTTGTTTCTGGAGAAGGTCCTACTGTTTTTGATGCAGTTAGATCTATGAATTTAAGAATTTCAAAATCTTTCTTTCCTGCTAATATGGCTTATTTAATTGTAGATAAATCTGTTTTAGAAGAAAATGATTTAAGAGAAGTAATGGATTTCTTTGCTAGACATACTAAACTATCTTTAAACTTTTTAGTTATAACAACTACAGATAGTGACCCTAGTGATGTTATGGCTAGTCTATCAGAATTTAATATTAACGCTGCAACTAATATGGCTGAAGTTATAAGACTTAGTGAAAAAAGATATGGTGCTTCTTATTCTCTTACTTTTTTGGAGTATTTAAAAGATTATTTTGAACCTGGAATTACTCCTGTATATCCTAATATTTATATGCATGGTGACGCTGAGATAAGTGAGGATATTGATGATTTAAAGAAAACTGAAACTGAAAGTTATATAGAACTTAAAGATTTAGTAACTTTTGATAAACAAGGTAATGCTATTCATTTAGGTGTAGATGAAAGTATGGGTTATAATTTTTTAAAGAACCATGTTACTAATGCTACTGTTACAAGTACATGTGGAGATGAATATTTTACGGTTGAGACTTTAAGTTCTAAATTTAAGTTTGAAGATGATTTAAAGAATAATAAAATTAAAATAATTGCTGATATTGATGGAGAGATTTCTTTTTATGGATGTAAAGAAGATTTGAATGAATCAAAGGTTCTTAAAGATGTTACTACTTCTTTTGAAAATAAAGTGAAGGAAAATGTTTTAAGTACTCTTAACTTAGCAAAACAAAGTCAAGTTGATTTTGTAGGAGTCGGAAATTTTATTTATAAAAATAATACTAAGTATTTTGACTTTGATAAGAATGATTGGGATAAAGAAGGTCTTTCAAAAATTGATTTTGATATAGAAATTAATGCTAATCTTTATAAGCAAGGTAATCTGAAAGGAGATATTTAATGAGAAAATATAGTTTAAGTAATATAAGTTTTTCATTTATTTTAATTGCTATTCTTCATTCTTCTTTGTTAGGAATTTTACTTCCTTTTATGCTTCATGAGGCTAAGACTAGTGTGTTTATGAGTTTAGTTTATTCATTTTTTATAGGCCTTATAGTTTTATTTATATATTTTAAAATTTTTGAATTTGAACCTGATAAAAACATTTTTGAAAAGATGGAAGTGGTATTTCCAAAATGGTTAGCAAAAACTTTACAATTTATTTTTGCTTTAGTTGTGTTTTTAATAGCACTTGTTACTTTTTTCAGACTTACTACTTTTATTTCTAGTCAATTTTTAGTTAATACTCCTAATGTAATTATAGCGGGAATTTTGATTATACCTATTATGTACTCGCTTATGTATGATTTTGATGTAATGGCAAGAATGGCAACTGTTTGTGTATTTATAGGAACTTTAATGGTAATTTCAAATTGCTTTTTCTTAATTGGAAATATGGATTTTGATAATTTAAAACCCATTTTGAATAATGATTTTGTTCATATGGCGAGGTCTAGTATTTCATTTTCTTTAGTTTATTTAATTCCTATTTTCTCTACTCTAGCTATTCCAAAAAATAATATAATAGATAATTCTAAAACTAAAAAATATATTTTTGTTTCTTATGTTATATCATTTTTGGCAGTTTGTTTTATAATTTTTGCTATTCTTTCAGTATTAGGAATTCATGTTTCAACTTTATATACTTATCCATCTTATATGACTTTAAAAGTTTTAAATGTTCTTAATTTTATTAAAAATGTTGAACATCTTAATGCAATTATTTGGTTATTATATATGACTTTTTCAACAGGATTTTATTTGTTAGTTGTTAAGTTATTATTCCATCAAACATTTAGTTTAAATTTGAAAAAGATAAATATACTTAGTCTATGTTTTATATTAGCACCTTTTATAGTTACAGCAATATTTGCACTTCCTTATGAAAATTATATGAATAAATATAGTGCTATTTATGTTCTTTTAGGAGTTGAATCAATCATTTTAGTTATTTCAATTTTAGTTATTTTAATTGGAAAAGTAAAGAAAAAAGTTAGTTACAGTAATTAAAAGTAATTAACTTTTTTAAGGTATTAATCTTTTTGTTATATCTTCCCAACCAGTAACTTTTTCTATCCTTAAAGGAGTATATATTTCTTCTGATATATCATGATTATGATACGCTGGAAATAAATATTTTCTTTGTGCATTTTTTAAATTTTTTATATTATCATCTATTTTGCAAAATGTATAAAGTAAATCTTTTCTATTTATAAATGATATGTCGTTGGGATTTAGGAATGGGAAATTATTATATAGATAATCAAATTTATCTTTTATAAATTTACCACATAACCAAGGTGCTTCTGGAAATAGATAAGCAGTGGCAATAAAAATATGATAATAATTTTGTAGTTCTTTTAATGCCTCCTTAGCACCTGGTATTATACTGCAGTAATCATACATATTATATTGCGCAAACCATTTAAAAAATTCTATCCTTTGATCATTTGGCATTATTTCTTGCATTCTAAAAGACTTGAAGTTTTCTTTTTTATAATCCGTTTCTAAGTATTTATTTAACAAGTATAAAAATCCATCTTCAGTTAATACTTCATCCATATCTACCATAATTGTTTTTTTATTCATACTTTTGTCTCCTTTGTTTTTTTATTTTATTATTTTCAGATTTTTTCTATAAAAGAATTAGGACAATAATCATCTATAAAAGCAATACTTATATGATTTAATGTACTAAAATTCATTTCTAATGTATCATCATAATTTTTAAAATACTCTTCTGGAGTTATTTTTTCATAATAAGATTTAGTTAATATTGTTTTGTCTACTTCTTGTATTTTTAAACCATAAAATATATCTTTTATTTTTAATATTAATTCTTCATCATTTATATTTATTCTATATATATTTTTATCTTTTAATATTTTTTCCATTTTTTTACCAAGTGTTTTGTGAGGTGGGAATTTAAAGAAATATATATAAGAAGGTCCATATTGCCCTCTAAATATTTCTAGTGCGTCTATTATTTCGCTTCTTGTGAGTGTTTCTTCTTTTCTGCCTTTATATTTTTCTATATTCCAAGAGGATAATATTCTATATTTATATTTCTCAGCATGCTTATCAAATAATTCATACATTTTATTATCATACATATATTTTAAACTTAGAATTCCTTTAGTTATATCTGCTTCTTTATCTATAATGTGATAAAAGTAACATGGTTCATTAATTTTTATCAATTTAGATTTTTCTGCATATTTATAAAATTCATTACAATTTATATGTGATGGAGGGGTATTATATTCATATATTAAAGTTGGTGCTTCTAAATTTGTGTCATGACTTTTTATGAATTTCTTTTTTATATCTTTTAATAATTCTTTAATACTTTTATATTTATGTATGCCTTTATAATTATTCCATGAGTGTTCATACCAATAATATTTGTTATCAAGTTTAAATGTTAAAAATGTATGTGATGGAATATTTTCTTCACTATAATATGTTGCTATAAAATATGTTTTAACTTTAATATTTCTTTTTGTCAAAAAATCTCTTTCTAATTCCACCTGATCCCAACATACTCCTAATTTACTTTGTATTAATTCTTCTGGTGTTTGTAAATAATAATAGTGTTGAAATACTTCATCTTCATCCATTATTTCTAAAAGATTTTTATTTTTTTCATTTGGAACTCCGTATGCAATTTGATTCATTATTTTATCTAATTCTTCTATTATTTCATTCATTGTTAACCTCATTATTCTATTACTAAAGTTTCTAAAATGCTTTTGATACGTTCTTCTGTAAAATAGTCTAATCCATAAAATTGTATTCCGTATGATTTGCTATCTTTGTTTATAATTACAGTTATCTGATTGTTAGATTCATATTCACATAGTATTCCTTTATAACTTCCTTCTATAAATTTTATTTTTGTAGCATGTTCAAATATTGATGCTGGCAAAGCATACATAGTATAAATCCATTCTATCTTTCTAGAATTAGTAAAAATATTGGATTCATTATTATTATTTTTAGCTAAGTATTTAAGTAAACTTATTAAATCAGAAACTTCGTTTTGCTTGTAATACCTGTTATATACTCCATCATTAGCATTTTTTGAATCTTTTATAAATGTGTCTATAATATTTTGTTCAGGTCCACTTAATTCTATTGAAAATTTTATGTTTTTATCTTCATCATACTGAATATATTTATGTGAATAAGTATTATCTTTTATTAATTCAAGTGTATTACTCCATTCATTTTTTATTTTCATGTTATTAAATTTTAAGTAATCCACATTTTCTAAAATTTTTACATCAATATTTATTGTATCAGTGTCAGATATTAAATTTATAAACTCATCATAGTTATTAATTGTTTTTGAGGAAACTCGATATTTGTATAAAAAATAAAATTTATATCCTATATAAAATCCTAAGCATAATAATAATATTTTTAGAATTAATTTTAAATGTTTATTTTTCATTTGACTCCTTCTTACTTTTGTAATAGATTTTTTATTTTATTTCTTTGTAAATATTTCCACAAGTTTTACATGTAATTTTTAATTCATAGCTAGAAACTTTTTTATCTAATATTGTAATTAAAGGATCATTATCTTTCGGACAACATAATCTATTTTTTATAGTAGTTAATTTGTCATTACTACTTTGACCTTTTTTACTATCTATGAAATCTAAAACTACACTCCCTATACTTCCACAATTACACTTATATTTCAATTCTATTTTATCATATGTAGAATAACATAAATATCCTATATTTTCATTACATTTATCACAATACATCCATCCTCCATAGTTAGTAGCTAGTCTTGTATTTATTAATTCTTTATTTTCAATTATTCTTGGCATTATGTGTCTCCTTTCAATACTTGATTTAGTATTTTTTGATTAGCTTAGAAATTAAAGCTCTACAAGTATTCATTTGTATGCAAGCATAAAATTCTTTTGTTTCTGGTTTACCCTGGCCAATTGTTGTGGCATTATTAGCGTCTTCTTCTGTTTCCCATAATACAAAATCAGTCCATATATCTTTTTGTAAATAGTGTTCCCATGAAATAAATCCTTTTGCTTTAGAAATAATTTCATCATGTAATTTTTGGGTCAATTTTATAAATTCTTCTTCGTTAATGCCTTTCTTAAGTTTATATGAGAATATCCATGCTGTTTTATTCACTTAAAATCACTCCTTTATGATAGCATAATTATTTTTATAATTTGGTAGGTTTAAGTTATGTAATTTAAAATATCTAATAATATTTTAACATAAATTTTTGTACATTAAAACTCGAACTCAATAAAATAAATTAAAAGTTCGAGTATCAATCAAATCTGGTGCCGTTGCTACAAGGGTTTTGCACTCACCAGTAAAAAAATAAGTTCATTGATATTTGATATATTTATTATATCGTTTATCTTAATTTAAAGCAAAATCATTTGTTGCAGAAATTGTGATTTTTAATAATAACTTATTTTTTTTGATTGTTTTCTTTTTTCTTTTTACTCCACCAAGTACCAGTAAGTGTACAGCCTCCACCAATAAATATAAATAGTATCATAAATATCCAAAATTCCATATTCTACCTCCTAAAATCTCCGATTTTTCTTTCTCCAATTATATCAAAAAAGAACAAGTCATAAATACGATTTGTTCTAAAAATTGTAATTTATTCACAACTTCCATTTTTTGATTTAAAATAATTTTCGACATT
>CANSWR010000036.1 GCA_947650795.1 uncultured Bacillota bacterium
AAAAAAAGTTATAAAAATTCATAAAAAGTACTTGATTTATATTAGCAAGTTTGTTAGTTCTTTATTAGATTTTAAGATTTCAAGTATAGTGCTAGTTTCATTTCTTCTATATAAAACTTCTAATTTTAGGTATTGATATATTACTTTTTTTAATATTATAATTTCTTCTTCGTTATATTTTTTGTCATTTAATTTTGATATGATCAATTTTACTACTTCTATATATAAGTTTAGATTTCCATTGTTTAAATCATATCCACTTGAGTTTTCTAATATAGGCATTTCGTCTGAGTTTTTATAGTACCTTATTTTCCATGTGGTATCTGTATCTTTATTTTCTAAAATAATAATTTTTAATTTTTTTTGTGTTTTTGGTTTTATAAATTCTTTATATTCGTTCATATTTTACCTCATTAGTTTTTTTAAGTTATCATCAGCAGATTCTTCAAAATACTTTATATAATCTTTCATATATTCAGAATCTGTAGTATAGTCTTCCATGTTTATTTCTTCTATTTGATTTATTAAATGAAGCTTTTCAATATAAAGTTCTAATAATTGGAATTTGCTTTTTAATTCTGTTAACATATTTAAAAATTTATTGTATTCTTTTTCAAAGTTTTCTTTTTTTGCTTTTCTTTCTTTTGTTAATTTTTTGTGTGAGAAACTACTAAATATTCTATCAGACAAGAAAGCTCCAGTAAGAAAGATTGATGCGTTTGATAAAAAAACTAATATTGAGTTGAGAGGCTTATTTGATATTGTCTTTTGTTGTTCCTTTTGAGTAATTATTCTTTTTGTAGATATGTTTTCTTCACTTTGAATTAATAATTGTTTTGATCCGTTTTTTATTTCTTTATCTTTTATTAGATTTACGTCAATTTGTAATAATTCTTCTATTGAATATTCGTCTAAGTAAGAACTTAAATCATACAATGAATAATCTTTAGTTATAGTACCATTATTAACTAAATAAGGCTCTCCATAAACTTCTAAAATGCAGGACTCAATTTTATCATCTTTTTCTACGTAAGGTTCACTTAGTTTTTCTTCATCTGTAGTATTTCTTTCTAAATCATTAATTTCAGAGAACACAGTAGTTGTTGTTTCGTATTTGTTATAATTTTGTAGATTTTTTTCCTTTGCTACTTCTGTTCCTATAAATAATAGAAAACTTAAAGTAAAGAATATTGTATCAATTTTCTTATTTCTTTTTTGCTTTTTTATTTTTTGGTCTATAGCGTTAAATTCGAAATCATCTAATACTTCAAGTTGTTTTTTTAAGTTAATTATTATGTCTTCTATTTCTTCGTTTAATTCAGCTGTCCTCAATTCAATATTTTCTTTAGATTCACTAAAATTTTCTATTAAAATTATTGCATTTATAATTTCTGTAGTTATTAGATTATTTTCTAATCCTTCTCTTTTAATTTCGTATATTAAGTTTTCTAAATTTTCTATTAGTTTAGGATTAACATATGAATATGAAAATATTTTTTCTATTTCTGTATGTATAATTTTGTTTAAATATTCTCTATGAAAAGGTTTAGGCAATATATAAGCGATTAATTTACTTGCACCATTACTAATTAATGCTTCTTTCTTTATAATAGTGAAGGCAAGATTATAAAGAATATCTAATTTATCAGTTTCATTTATTATTTCTGGACATTCTTCTAACCTTGTTAATATGTCTATTAAAAGATCAATACATTTATTTAAGTTTTCTTTACTTATATTCTTTATTAAATTTTGTAAATAATTAATTGCTGTGATTATTTTAAAATAGTTTTCAAATCCTTTTATTTCTTCTTCTATTTCTGAAATTTTTGTTTTTATATCTTCAGTTGCTACTTGAACATCAGTATTATTTGTTAAATCATTTATCTGTTTTAAAGAAACAGATAGTTTTTTATATAGCTGATGGTTTACTTCTTTTAAAGAATTTAATTTATTTTCTAAAGATTGAATATTTGTTTTTAATTTTATTAGTTCTTCAGTTTTCATATTTTACCTCAATTCCTTTAGTCTTTTATTTATAGTTTCATGATCTGTTTTCAATAGTTCCATGTATATTTCTTCATATTCATCTATTTCTAGTAAATTCATTTCATTTATTAAAAACTCTAATATTTTTAATTCAGTTTCATCTTTTTCTTGTTTTTCTACATATGTATTTATTAAATCATTTATTCTCTTTGTTAATTCATTTATTTCTTCATTAATTTTTTTCTTTGATTTCTTATCTTTATAAAGTAAACTTAAATATAAAAGTGAAGATAAAATATTTAATAATATTAATTTAAAGCTGAATTTATTTTTAGTTTTAGTTTTTTCGTCATATTGTTTTTTAGATAAATCCTGCTTTATTTCTTTTACTTTTACTCTACTTTCTTCAGGTCTTGAAATTTTTGTTCCTTCTTCAATTACTTTATCTTGAATATCCCTAGTATCTAAACTTCCATATATTGACAAATCGTCTGAAATAGCAAAGTCACTTATATCATATATTGTATAATCTCTTATTCGTTCTCCAGTTTCGTCATAGTATGGACTACCATTTACTTCTAAAATTCTCCTAAAATCATATTCTTTAAATTCTTCATTATTTTCATCCTTGTGTGAGTAATGGACAGCGTCAACTAATTTCTCTTCTAAAGATTCACTTTCTTCAATGCCATATAATGAACTATAGGTTCTAATTTCAGTAGGATATTTTAAAACACTGTTATTTATGTTATATAAATTAAGCATTATAGTTGATGTAGCTAAAAGAAATAAAAATATATTACTACGTGCAGACTTTATTTTGGAATTTAAACTTTTTATTAAATTTTTCTTTTTTTCAATAGCGGGTTCTAAATCATTTGAGATTCCATCAAGAATAGTTTTTTTAGAATCAATTAATGAATTTACTCTAGTAGCTTCATCTTTCAACATATTTTTCTTTACTTTGTCAAAATCTGTTACCATCACTATTGTTCTTATTATTGCTTTTATTTTCTCATTACCTAAATCGTTATTAGTAAATATATCTTCTCTTTCTTTTAAATATTCTAAATGTTTTGTTACTAATAGATCTCCATAGGCAGATGATAATATTTCTTCTATTTCTTTATCTATTAAATTCTTTAAATAAACTAAACATATTTCTTTTTCTTCTACTATATTTAATAATAGGCTTTCGTTATTAAAAAGCATTTCCATTTTTATAATTTTATATACTACTTCATAAACTAAATTTACGTTTTCTTTTTGACTATCTAAATAAAATATTTTATCTTCTAATAAATTTTCTAAAATGTCTGTTAATGTTTTTACCCATTCTAATATGTTACTTTTCTTTATTTTTTTAATATTATTATCTATATATTTCACTTTGTTGATAAGATTATAATAATTTATTAGTTCAGATATTTTATTTAGCAAAGAGTCCACTTGTTGTTCTATAGTTTGAATTGAAGAAACCTCAATTGACTTTTTTAAATTAGATATTTTTTCTTCTATTTCTCTTATATATTTTTCATCAACTATTCCTATTGATAAAGTGACTTGTTGTTCTAAAATTCTCAACTTTTTTTGAATTTTTATTTGTTCCTCACTCATACTCTCTAATTCTTGTATTAAACCAATTCCCATGAAATTCACTACCTTACTTTTTAAATATTTTTTGCAACTGTTCTTGTTCTTTACTAGCTTTTAAAACTATTTGTTCATCTTTTTCAAGTCCACTAATTAATTCATCTATTTCTGTTTTTATGCTTTCTATATCTTTTTCTAAAATTCCACTTTGTAATATTTGATTATAAAGCATAGCTAAATTTTTATTTTGCATTATGGTCTCATAACAATCTTTTAGCAATTTGTTTAATTCTTTATCATAATTATTACAATCTAAATATTGTTCTTCTCTTTCTTTTGATTTTTTATATATTTCTATAATACTTTTAATAGGAAAATAAGGAATAAAAGAAGAAGCTATAGTTACAATGTATAGAATTATACATAAAATAATATGTATTCCATTATGATATTCAGTGTAGCTTATTTCTTCTTGCTAACTGATTTTAGTAAGTATTCTAATTTCTCCTCTGTATGAAGGATCAGTAAATGGATAGCTAACATCTCTAATATATTTTCTTAATCCTATTCCACCACTTTTTAAATCGATTGTTAAATATTCTAAGTCTGAATTTTTTATAACTTTATCTAAGGAATAAGTACTTAATTCACTGCTACTAAACAATTTATACTCGCTATAGACATCTAATAATAATTTGTCCCTGTCTTGTACTTTGCTACTATAGTAAGTCTCAATTACAGGCTCGTGTATTTCTGAATCCATTATTGTTGTTTCTTTCTCTGTTTCATAATAATCGGTTGTTGTTAGATTTTTTGATAACTTTGTTCCACCTATAGCTAATCCAGATAATAAAGATGCTGTGAGCACGCATGAAATAATGCGCTTTATTATATCATTTTCTAAACTTTCTAAATGGTCAACTGCTACATTAATTTTTGAAAGTAAATTGTTAATGTTTGTTTGAATGTCTGTAAATTCTTTTCTAAAGCTTGCTACTTGTAATTTTATATTAGCGACTTTAGAGATAACCAAGTTTTGTAATTCTTCTGGGTTCTCACATTTTACTATTTTTAGAAATAAAGTTTTACTTATACAATAATTAGAATTTTCTATCATTAGTCGTGCTAATTCGTCTTGTAAACTTTGTAAATCAGATGGATTTTTAAGATATGAGGAAGATTTTAAACTATCTATTTCTTGTTTTACAACATTACTTAAATATAGGCTACTAAATTTATCTTCCATTATTTTTTCTAACAATTTACTATCAAATGTTGATTGAATTTCGCGTTTTATTGCCTCGTATAAAATTTTATGAATTCGCATTAATAGGTCTTGATTTCTAACTATTATATCTGCATCTATAATTGAAAGAAGTTTGTGTGATACATCAATATATTCTTCTCTTGAAATGCTTGATGTTTCTAGAAACTCTACTATTTGATATGTTTTTAATAAAGGAACATAACCATTTAAACTAGATTTTAATTTTTCTAATTCTAATGTATCTAAATTACTTGCTACTGCTACAGCACAATTATCATTTAAAGATGTAGTATTTTTGTTTAAAATATCATTTAGCTCATTTTTTTCTTTACTCACGTCTATTTTTCTTGCTTCTAGTTCATTTAAAAGATTTTGTATTTCTATTATATCAATTTCACTCATTTGTATCACTCCTAAAATTCATCTGTAATAAACATTGCATCTCCAAATGAGAAAAATCTATAATCATTTTTTATAGCGTGTTTATAAGATGATAATATATAATCCCTCGTAGAAAGTGCACTTACTAACATTACTAGTGTACTTTTTGGTAAATGGAAATTAGTTATAAGTCCTGTTATACCTTTAAAGGTATAACCTGGATATATAAATATATTGGTCATTTCACTACAACTTTTAAATTTTCCATATTTATTAATTATGCTTTCTAATGTTCTTGTAGTTGTTGTTCCTACTGCGATTATTCTTCTGTTTTCTTCTTTTGCTTTATTTAATATGTCAGCTGTTTTTTCATCCATAGAATATAATTCACTATGCATGTCATGTTCAAGGATGTTTTCAGAATTTACTGGTCTAAAAGTTCCTAATCCTACATGTAGGGTTATATAAGTTATTATTACTCCTAAGTCTTTTATTTCTTTCATTAATTCTTGTGTAAAATGGAGTCCTGCTGTAGGCGCAGCTGCACTTCCAGGATTTTTTGCATATACTGTTTGATATCTGTTTTTATCTTCTAACGTTTCATGAATGTATGGTGGAAGAGGCATATTACCTAATAAATCTAATATTTCATAAAGTATTCCTTCATAAATTAATTCAACTATTACTATCCCATCATTTTTCTTCTTTATTACTTTAGCTTTTAATTTTCCGTCTCCAAATGATATTATAGTCATAATATTTAATCTTTTCGCTGGCTTCGCTAGACATTCCCAAGTATCATTTTCAATATTTTTAAGTAATAATAATTCTATAGTTGCACCTGTTTCTTCTTTTGTGCCTATTAGTCTAGCTGGTATAACTTGTGTATCATTAAGTACTAATACATCTCCTGGTTTTAAATAATTTTTAATATTTTTAAATATTTCATCTTTTACTGCACCAGTTTTTTTATTTAAGATTAGTAATTTTGATTCGCTTCTTACTTTTAATGGTGTTTGAGCGATTAGATTTTCTGGTAAATCGTAATCATAGTAATTAAGATTATATTTTTCTTCCATTTTTCCACCTACTTTTATTTTAAAGATTTTTGTAATTTATTTGTGTTTGAATAACTTAATTTGTTTTTATGTTCTTCTAACTTTTTCTGGCAATAATTTAAAAATTCTTCTTGTTCTTCGTTTAGGCATTCGTAATTTTTTAATTCTTCTAATAAACTTATTAACTTTGAATATTGAGTAATACAATCAGCATAGTTTGATAGTTGTTCATTTAATAAGTCTATTTCGTTTTCTATTAATAAATACGAATCACTTGTTTGTTTTTTGTTTTTTAAATATTCTAATAAATTGAATATAAATTTAATTAAACAATTAGAGTATCCATATGGTGTTAAACTAACTATTGAAGAAATTAAGAAATATAATATTTTATCTTCTTTTTGATATTGTTTATCATAATATAATACTTTATCTTTATCTGCTGTTACTATAGTTAGTGTTCTTTTGTTTTCTGCTATTACTTCTTTTAATTTTGTTTTTTTAATGTAATTAACATTTGTCAAATCTATTCTTTCATAGTCAAAATTTTCTCCAAAGATTTTTTCTAATTCTTCGCCGTTATATGTATACATATAAGTTACAGTTTTATTCTTTTTATTAGTTGTGTTTATATATACTGTCAATATTTTTTGATCTTCTTCATGCATCGTAGCTTCATATGATGTTTTTTCTCCATCTAAGGTATCATATATAGTAGTTTTTACATCATAAATTTTAGATTTTTCTTCTACTGAGCTAAACCTAAATAATTTATAACACCCGATTATAATGGAAAATGAAATTAATGAGGTTAAAATATTTTTCTGCATTTCTTTTATTAATTTTTTTCTTTTTTTATTTTTTTCTTCTATAGTTTTCTTTGTTTGGTTTAAAGAAGATTTAGTATCTTTAAATTTATTATCTAATAGACTTCTTCTCTCTTCTAAATTTTCACTTTCAGTTTTTAATCTATTTTTCTTGCTTTTTATATATTCATTTGTTTTAGTAATTTGTGTTAATATTATTATTAATTCTTGTTCTACATAGGTGTCAAAACTTCCAGATTGTTTTCTATCCATTATTAATTTTTCAAATTTTTCAATAAGTCCTAAGTTTACAGCTGAGCCAGTGTAAATTTCATTTAAAATAGACAGAATTACAAGATTTAGGTTCATCTTATCATATTCGGATTTTAGTAGTTCTTCTAAGACGTCACTTTTATCATTTAATATAAGTTCTGTTTCAATTAATTTATATCCAACTATATATAGAATATTTTTATATTTTTCATTTGATTTTAATAGCACATTTGAAGTTCTCATATTAGCTAATACTTCAAAGTATCTATGTTTTAATTCTACTAAATCATAATGGTCGTTTTCAAGTGTTTTATTTATATATTCTAAAACTGCTAAATTATAAGAAAAAATTTGTATATCTTCTAATTCTTTTAGAAATTCTTCTAATGTATTTAATAAAAATTCTTCTTTAAGATTTTTGTTTTTTATTTCGTTATATTCTGTCTCAATTTCTAATATGTCATAACCTGTATTTTTTATTTCTCTTATAGCTGCTTCTATTTTTAATTTTACTATTTCTAACTTTCTACAACAAGATTCTTTTATTTCAAAATTCATGTTCATTTTAAATCCCCCTTTATTTTATTTTTGATGTTAGTTTTAATTCATTTATCTTTTCTGTTTCACTAATTATGTTATAACTTATTCTATTTATTGACTCTACTAGTTGTTCTAATTCTTCAATTGGTTTTTCTATTATACCACTTTGTAAAAGAAATTTGTATTGTTTCTTTATTTCTTCTTTTTGATTTATTCCGAACATTATTCTGTCAATTATTTCATCAATATAGCTTATTAAGTTGTTATAATTTCTTCTTTCTTCTTTTAATTGCTTTAGGTTTTTGTATAATTTATAGCCTAAATTTGGAGGAAGAAATTGACAAGCTGTCAGTAATGTCATAATTATATACAATCCTATTAATTTTTTTACATAATTTTTTTCATCAAATATTTCTTTTTTATCATTAAAATCTTGTTTTATTATAGTTAGCTCCCTTACTTCTTCTTTATTATGGTCACTTGTGGAATAACATAATGTTTTTGACGAAAGCTCTTTTACGCCTTCTAATGAAGTATCCAAATGAATATAGTAGTATGGAGTTTCTTTTTCTAGTTCTACATCAGTTATATCATAAACCGTCTCTACTTGATGGTAATGATTATGATTTATTTTTCTTAATTCACTTGTTATTGTAAGTGTTATCTCTGTTCCTTCTTTATTCAATCTTTCTTCATATTGACTTTCTTTTTCTTCGTTGTAAATAACGGATTCAAGTCTATATTTTTCTCTAGTAGTATTATATAAATTTTTATAATTAATTTTTTTTGCTATGTTTGGTATATTAGAGAAAGACGAAGTAATTAAGATACTAGTAAGTCCAAATGCTGTTAATCTTAATTTTAATGATCTTTTTAGTTTATTATGTTTTTTACAAATTTCTTTTATTTTATCTAAATATTTAAAAATAATAAATTCTTTCATTTCTTTATTAGTATGATCAAGTTTATCTATGTTTGGTTTATTTGCTTCTAGTGATGAAAGTATTAACTTTTCTTTGTTGGTACATGATATTAATATGATTATTAAATTTTTGTCAAAGAGAGTTTTAGAATTTCTACATCTTTGTTCTTCTTTTTCTAAAATTCCTATCATTTCTGGATTATTTATAAATGATGATTCTTTTATTTCTTCCAATTCTAATTTTATTATTTCTTCAAAATATTTTATTAAATATGGAAATTCCAGTATCGTATTAAATATTTTACTATCTAATTTGCATAAAAATTCATTTTTCATCTGTTTGTATAAAACTTTTATGGATTTTTCTATAAGGGCATGACAAGTACTTAGATTATTTTGAAATAAGCTATCTAATAAATATATTAATTCAATAGATTTTCTAATTGAAATTTCTTCATTATTTAACGATTCTACTGTCTCATTTTTTTCTTTTATGTCAAATAAATCCTGATATTTCACAAAAGAAGCATTTAAGCGGTCTAAATCACTTTGATATTCTTCTGCAACAGTTGATACATCGCTCATACAATATTTTAACATAATATTATCTAATATTTTTTCTTCTGGACTAACATCTACTCCATTGTTTCTTAAAAAATATAATTTTTGATTTATAATAGTTATTGTTTCAGCTATTTCTCTTACTCGCATGTTACTCTCCTTTAAATTCTTTTTTTAATTCTAATACTAAGCTATTTGCTTTAGTTATTTCTTCTTTATTTGTGTCAAATGTCTCAATTTGTGATTTTATTTTGGCTATTAATCTTTTTTCATCTGTTTCTAGTAACCCATTAGAGATAATTTCATTAAATCTTTCTTTTAGTTCCTCGTTTTCTGATATTTTCTTTAGTGATATTTGTAAGTAGTTTTCTATTTCGCTAAATGTGTTATTAATTTTTTCCAAAGTTACAGATTCTGTGTTTTTAAGTTTAATCAATTTTTTAATTGAATTTATAGGACAATTAGGAAGAAATCCCATTAAACATAATACTATGTATAATAGTGTTAAGATAACTTGATATCCAATTTCATTAAAAGTTGTATAATTATCATTGATGTCTTGTGTTGTTCTAATAAGTTCTCTATAACATCCAGTGTTATCTATATATTTTGAATCTTCTGATTCGTAATCTTTAGATGAATCAGACATATAATTTCTTTCAACTCCTGGGCTATTAATATCAATATTTAGATATTCTTCTACAGTATTTTTTATGACATTTCTTAAATTATATACTTTATAATCCCTATAAATTCTATCTAATTGTTCATATACGATTAGCTTTTGAGATAATTCTTTTTCTGTTAATTTTTTACCATAATAGTTGTCTATTTTTGTAGAATAAACTCCATCAAACAGTTCGATTGTTTCTTTAGTTGTATTAAAGTATTCATGTGTATTAAATTTTCTCGATAAAAAAGGTATATTTACTGCTACTGTTCCAAATATTGTAGTGCTTAGTAAAAATGCTATCATTTTTAATTTTGCTTTTTTAGATATAGATGTTTGCTCTTGAATATTTTCTCTTAATTTTCTTAAATTTTCTAGTAATATTTTAGATACGTGATATCCTTCAACTTCTTTTGGAATTTCGCAATATTTTTGATTTTCTGATAGCTTTTCCATTATAAGTTTAATTTCTTTTTTAGCTAAACTTGATAGTTTACTATTATTACAATAAACTATTAATGTAATTATTTCTTTTGTTACAAGAGATGGGGTTAAGCTATGTAATTTTTGTTTACTTACAGCTGTCAACAATCTATTAAATGCTTCTTGACTTTCTATAAACGTGCTAGACTTTAGGTATTCTATATCTGATACAATAAATGGATTAATACTTAATGTTGCATCTTCATCAGATAGAATAGTATTTAATAATGTACTGTTTAAAGATAGTTTTATTTCCATTTTTATTGTTTCATAGATGACATTATATGCGTCATATTTTAGTTTAGTTAATTTACTTAAATTATCTTTATATGTTTGTAACAATGTAAGTAAGGATTCTGCTTCTTTTATCTTTGTTTCTTTGTAACTATCATCAGCTTGTTTTAAAAATTTTATTTTTCTTACTATCTCTACTATGTGACTTAGAGGAATAAGTGAAGTTAAAATACCATCTAAATGGTTAAGTTTTTCTTCCTTACTTGCATCTATTAATACTCCTCCAGATTGGACTAGCATTGATGAACATTCTTTTAGAGATTCTCTTTTTGCGCCTATGTCAAGACCAGCATATTCTAAATCATTTAATATGCTTTCAATTTTGTTGATTGTATCTATTAAAATTAAATCTTTTTTCATTTATTCACACTTTCTATAAATTCTAGCACGATATTGTTCAGTTTCTAAATAATTTTTTAGTTCATTATTTTGAGCGATTACTTCTTCTATTTTACTAATAAAAACTTCTTTATCTATAGGCAAATCAAATTCATTTAATACATCCATAAATTTTTTCTTTAATTCTTCGTTTTGACATATTTCTTTTAAATACTCTGTAATAGTATTTTCAATTTCGTTTATGGAACTATCTATTTTTCTATGTAAATAATCTATTCCATTTTTACATTCTAAAAGGTCATTTATCAAAAATTCTAAGCTTGTAATTCCAAGTAAACCTAGTATAACATAACTTACTAAACAATAAAATGAAAATTCTTCTTTATTTATTTTAAAATTACTGTAATCTTTTTCTACTACTTTTATTTCTATATGTTGATTTTCTATATTTCTAGCTTTGGTTTCCTCTTCAACTAATGTTTCTAAACTATTATATTGGTTAGATATTTTATATTCTTTTTTATTACCTGATGAATCGTAAACTATAAGTGTTATTTCGCTTCCATTAGAAAATTGGTTAACATGAGATTGATTTTTTATTTTATTTTCTTCATCTATTTCATATATTATTTCTTGATTATCATATTCTTTAGAAAAAGAAGTTGATAGTTTAGGTATAAGTAAACCACCACTAATTAATAATACGACTGTTAAAGTTAATCCTTTAATATCTCTTCTTTTATTTTCTATTAATCTTTTTATTTTATGACTTAAAATAGCTAAGTTTTGTTGATTTTCATTAACATTTCTATCTGCTTTAATACTTTCATTTAAATTACTAATTCTATTTTCTAATTCTTTTTTATATTTTATTAATAATTTTGTTAGACCAACTTCTATATCTTTTTTATTAATACATAAAAGTATATTTACAATTACTTCTAAATTCATTAAATTGTTTTCTGACTCTTTTAACGATTCTAGTCTTTTATAAGCTTGTACGTCCCATATAAAAGAAGAGTTCATTATTTCTTCTAAATCATTTTTTATAAATTGATTTATATTCTCAGTATGAATGGAATTAGATTTTATAATATTTAAAATCGTACTTTCTATATTATTAGCTATTTCTGCTTTCATAATTATATAAACATATTTATATAACTCTTTAAATAAGATTTCTTCTTCTTTAGATAATGATTTCATTTGTATTTGACTAATATTATATAATATAGTATTGCTTGTTAAAATATATTTTTCTAAATCATGAGATATTACATCGTTTTTTATATTTTCTTTTAGATACTTTAAAAGGTTTTTAAGTTTTTGAATCATAAGTCTTCTTTTTATTACTTCAGTTATTGCATCTTCTCTTTCTAAAGTTATTGTTATCATTATTCTCCACCTTTACATATTTTTTAATATACGTTTATATTCTGAGTTTCTTTTAATAAGGTCTTTTATTTTATCTTCTATTTCTTGGTCAGTTAAATATTTTATTTCCCCATTCATTATAGAATAATATGTTTTTTCTAAATCTTCATTAGAGTGGATGTATTTTTTACATTCTTTTAATAAATTTTCATTTTCTTCTACTAATAAATTAATAATGTCTGTAATTTTATCATAAGTATTAATTTTCTTGATTATTTGTATTAGTAAATTTATTGGTCCAATTTTTGTAAATGAAGCTAAGACTAAAATAGCATAAAATATTTTTAGATCTGATTTATAAGCATTTTCATCAAATGTGTTGTTAGGATTATCAAGATCACTTGTAACTACTGTTAATTTTCTAGTTTCTTTAAAAGTTGGACTTTCTAATTCTATGGATTCTGCTGTTTTTATTTCTTTTAAATCAAATTTTTCTACATCTATATTAAGATAATCTTGATTTACACCATCTTCTATAATTACATTTGTAACATCATAAGTCCTTTTTTCACAAAAATTTTGTCCTGAATTTTTATAAGATATTCCATATATTTCTAATATTCTAGTAATTTCTTTAGATGTGAATTCATAAGAAGTTAGAGATACTGGTTCTTTTCCTTCCTCATAGATTTCAGTAGTTGTCACTACTTTGGTATTAGCATATTCAGAGAAAGAAGGTATATTTTTACCTATAGCAAATACTACTGCTAAAGAGAGTGCTATAGAAAATAATTTCTTTTTTAATTCTTTGTTTGATTTCTTTAAAGATTCTTCTTGTTCTTTTATATTTTCTTCAATTCTTTCTTGGCCAGGTCCCATTAAGTCTTCTATATTTTGCAAATTTTCATTATAATTAGATTCTATGTCGTTTAAACTTTTTTGGAATGAGTTTAGTAATTTTTCTTTTTGCTTAATAAGTAATATTGAAATTATTACATCTTTATTTACTATATTGCTTGAAAGTGTTTGAGATGTACTTCCATTTTTCATCATGGACTTATGTCAAGTTTTTAGACACAATTTTCTTTCCATTTTTCAATTTAAGC
>CANSWR010000037.1 GCA_947650795.1 uncultured Bacillota bacterium
AGTATTACTCATTTAACTTGTCCAGAACAACAAGCACCCTTTTTATTAATTTTTAGAAAAATATACTTTATTCGCCATAGAATCTAACTTGCCATATATTTTCGTATATTGTAAATAAGTTGCTCTTAATATCTTATAAAATGAATTATTAGTTAGTCCCTCGTATTCTAATTCATTCGAATATTTTTCATTTTCGATTACTTTACTTTCCAATAAAGACATTAATAATATAATTTCAGAATATTCTAAATAAAAATCTTCATTTTTCTTTCTTTTTTTCATTATTACTCCTTAGATTTTTTATTATTCTTCTAACGTCAACTTGTAACGTACTGGATAAATAGAATTTTTAAATTGTTGTATTAATACACCTTGACTATATAAATAGTCACATTCTTCTAATGTAGGTTCAAATAACAAATACCTATAACCATCTCTTTGAACTAACTCAACTATAGTTTCCATAAACAATGGATGTTTCATTTTATTACCTCACTTCCTAAGTGTTTTAACTTATCAAGTAGTTTCAAATATTTTGAACAATATTCTTTAGATAAATTATAATGAGAAGTATTAGTTAGTCCATCAATCTCTAATTCAAGACAAGTTTGTTTTTCTTTAGCTAATTCGTTTTTTACTAAAACAACTAATTCTACAAAGTCATCAAATTCTAATTCATAATTATTATTTTTTTCCATTTTCTTCATACTCCTTTTCGTGAACGTATTTTTAATACGTCTATGTAATTATAGATTACCACAAACTACACGTATTGTCAATACGTGTTTTGATAAAAACATTTAATTTTTTTATATACTATAGGAAAAGGAGAAAATAATGAAATTTATTGCTAATAGTTATAAACCAAATGAAATAATAAAAATAATAAGAGAATGGACAGAACTAACACAAGAAGAATTTGGTAAATCAATTGATAGAAGTAAAGACACTGTACAAAGTTATGAACTAGGAAGAAACAAAATGACATTAGACAAATTAATGGAAATAGCAAAAAAATTTAATATTGTCATCACAATAGAATCAAAATAAACCACATAAAGGAGGCGATTTAAGTATGAGTAAAACTAAATATAAAAAAAATAACCGTATAGTATGGGAAGTACTAACAGTTATATGTGCTATATTAGCATTAAAATATGCTAATATATGGTTACCATTATTTGGTTCATTTATTGAATATTTAATCAAACTATAGTTAAACCATAGGAGCACCTTCCTTTCTTTTTTATGTTAAGCGTTACTTACACTTGTTATATATTATCAGAACCTACATATTAACATAATATTAGTCTACATATATTGAACAACAATATTATAAATATTCATTTAATTGTCTTGAATATGTTTTTATAAAGTCAACTAATTCCTGAGATTTTTGATTTTCGTCCTCACCATCATTAAATACGATCTTTTCTGACTTAAATTTTAATAATCCTTTAACTTAGTTTATAATTATATTGTTTCTTTGTATCATCATACCCTATTAAACTCTAGGGCATTATATAAGCTTTTCCACTTTTCTATATAGTTTTCCCCTACCCCAAATTCTTCTGATAGGGCAGTGTTCCATTTAGCATTAGATGTAGCAATTACAACGTGAGTGTGACTTTTTTGATATAATCACTTTAATGCCGTCATATCAACGGCTTTTTTCCTCTTTATTTAATAACTTTATTTTGATATTATATTAGCGTCAAAAACGAAAGGAAAAAATATGAATAATGAACTAAAATATACTTTAAGAATAGATGAAGAATTAATGGAAGAATTAAGAATAATGGCTCAAGAGCACACAAGAAGTGTAAATAGCGAAATTATAAACCTAATAAAAAAAGCTATTAAAGATTTTCAAAAAAAAGAATTAAATGAGGAAAAATAATAATGATAGAAAAAATAATATCAATAATACTTAATTTTTTTAAAAATACTAATACTAAAAAAAATATATTAATAGAAGAAAATAATAAAATATATGTCGAAGAGGAAAAACAAGAAATCGACTATTTAAAAAAAGCAATAATGACTAATTATGAGCTTAACTTTTATAATAAAATTAAAGATTTAGAAGAAAACTACAAAATAATACCTCAGCTAAATCTAGCAAGTATTGTTAAAAAAATAAGTAAATATAAATACCAGACCGAATTATACAGAAATATAGACTTTGCAATTTTTAGTAAGGATTACAAAGAAGTTTTATTGCTAATAGAATTAAATGATAAAACACATAAAAATAACAACAGAAAAGATAGAGATTTAAAAGTTAAAAAAATATGTAATGATATAAATATAAAGTTAATTACTTTTTATACATATTACCCTAATGAAAAAGAATATGTCATAAATAGAATTAAAAAATATTTAGAAGAAGAACCAAAAGAGAATTAATATCTCTTTTTTCTTTTTTATTAGGAATTATTTAATCATAATAATATTACTAATCTTAAATTTATAAATAAAATATACATATATTCTCAACACATCATTAAAATAAAAGTACATTTATTAATACTAATATAACTCCCATAATTAAACCAATTACGTTTTGTTGTTTCTTATTATATTTATTTGCTTCTGGCAACATCTCATCTATAGCTAAAGTTATCATAATACCTGCGACTAATATCAATACTATACTTATTGTCACATTATTAATAAAACGTTTAAACAATATAAAAGTCATAAAAGCACCTAAAGGCTCTGCGAGTCCTGACAAAAAGGAGTAGAGCAGTCCCCTACTCTTACTACCACTAGCATAATAGATAGGAACACTTATTGAAATTCCCTCTGGAATATTATGAAGCATAATTGCTATTCCTAAACTAATACCCATAGATAAATCGCTATAAGCTGTCATAAAAGTTGCTATTCCTTCTGGAAAATTATGAATCATCAATGCTATCATACTAAGTAACCCTACTCTGTATAAATTGTTGCTTTTCTTGTACTTTTCAACTTTAGTATTAACTACATTAACTAACAACTTGCCACATATAAAAACTGAAATACCTAAAATAATCGTCCAAGAAACACCATAAGCTTCAACTAACGTTTTAGCACTTTCTGGTATTAAATCGAAAATCGAAATAGATATCATAACACTTAATGAAAAACTTAAAGCAAAACTTATAAAACCTTCTTTATCTTTAAATTTAGCAAAAACTACAAGTCCACCTACTAAAGTACTTAGTCCAGCTAAAGACGAAATAATTAATGCTATACAAATATTATTTTCCATATATATCACTATTAAATATTATTATAAAAAAGAGAATTTATTACCATATGACATATTAAAATAAAAAAAAAGAAAAACAACAACAATTAAATTTCCATATAATTTACAGTTAAATATTGGTAAAAAATAATTAAAATAAAATGAATTATTAAATATTCAATGTCCATAATAATAACAGGTGGTGATATTATTATGACAAATGCAAGAAACAACGCTGGAAACAGTGCTAGAAACAATGCAAGAAACAGTTCAAGAAATTCAAACTCTGCTTCTTCAAAAAACAGTGCTAAAAATAGTGCTAGAAGTAAAGCAAGAAAGAATTCTAAAACTAGTGCTAGAAATAAATAATAACAGCACACAAAAAGAGACGGTTAAAATGTCTCTTTTTTACTTTAATAAACCCAAATAACTTTTTCCCATTTGTAGTTTATTAGAAATATTAAAATTATCAATAATAGTAGCGCCTATATCTGCAAAAGTTTGCCTTGCAGGAAGTTTACCATAATATTTAAACTTTTTAGAATAAAATATCACAGGCACATTTTCTCTAGTATGATCAGTACCTTTAAAAGTTGGATCGTTACCATGATCTGCAGTAAAAATAACTAAATCATCTTCTCTAAGCTTATTAATAAAAATAGGTAAATATTGGTCCATCTCCTCTAAACATTTTAAATAACCATCTTTATCTCTTCTATGCCCAAATTGAGAATCAAAATCATTTAGATTAAGAAAACACAAACCATTAAAATCTCCCCTAGTAAAATCTACAAGTTTCATCATGCCATCAATATTATTAGTAGTTTTAATACCAGTAGTGATACTTTTATTAGCAAAAATATCTTTAATTTTACCTAACGCAATAACATCAAGTCCATTTTCATAAAGTAAATCCATAAAATTTAAAGGCGGAGTTTTAGTAAAATCTTTTCTTCTTGGTGTTCTAACAAAATCTCCAGGTTTACCAGTAAAAGGTCTAGCTATAACCCTACCCACTCTATAATCATCTCTAAAAACTATCTCACTTATCTTTTCACAAATCTGATATAGTTCTTCAACTGGTATAACACTTTCATGAGCAGCTACTTGCAAAACAGAATCAGCACTTGTGTAAATAATTAAAGCACCAGTTTTAATATGCATTTCTCCTAACTCTTGAATAATTTCTGTCCCAGAGGCAACACAATTTCCTATAACCTCTCTACCAATAACTCTTTGTATTTCACTTATTAAAATTATAGGGAACCCTTTAGGATAAGTAGCAAAAGGCTTATCAAGAATAACACCCATCATCTCATAATGTCCATTCAAAGTATCTTTCGCCTTATTAGCAGGTTCTATAATTCCATGATATCCATGACTAAAATGGCCTTTGCCAGCAAAATCTAAAAGTCCAAGTCTTTCCATCATAGGCAAATGATAAGCATCATTTTCTACAATATGGCCTAAAGTATTAGCACCCACATCTCCAAATTTAACAGCATCCACTGCTTCTCCTACACCTAAACTATCCATAACTACTAAAAATATTCTTTTATACACTTTACTATTCCTCCCTCGCTCTTGGATGATAAATATCATAATTTTCTCTTAAAACATCATCTACAACTTCAGTATAAATATTAGTCGTAGAAATATTCTCATGTCCCAACATCTCCTGAATACTTCTTAAATCCGCTCCTCCTTCTAACAAATGAGTAGCAAAACTATGCCTAAGTATGTGAGGTGTTATATCTTTGTCAATATCTGTACTCATCTTAATATTTTCCAAAATATAATTAAATCCTTGCCTTGTAATAGGTTTCCCATGATTATTCAAAAAAAGTTCATTATAACTCTCTTTATTAAGTAGTTTATTTCTATATTCTGTAATATATAAGTTCAAATAATAACAAGCAATTTCTCCTATAGGAATTAACCTTGTTTTCTTTCCTTTACCAGTAACTCTTATAATAGAATTAACAAAATCTACATTTGAATATTCAAGACTTACTAGCTCGCTTACTCTAAGACCAGTAGCATACATAACCTCAATCATAGCTTTATTTCTATAATCATATGGAGTATTTAATGGAAAATTCAGAAGCTTATCTACTTCACTTATAGTTAAATACTTTGGCAAAGTTCTAGGAACTTTAAGAACACTAATATCTTCTAAAGGACTATTATTAATATAACCATCTTCTAATAAATAATTATAAAATCCTTTTAAAGAAGATATATGTCTATTAACACTCCTAACACTTATTTTCCCTCTTAAATAACTTAAATACTTAACTATATCATCTCTAGTTATTTCAATAATTTGTTTTTCTATAAAACATATAAAATCCTCTAAATCTAATTTATAAGACTCTATAGTAATTTTTCCAAGTTTTTTTTCTGTTTTTAAAAACAACAAATAACTATCTATATAATTCATACTCTTCCCTATTATATTATCTCACTAATAAAGAAAAAATTCAAACATTTTTATATACAAACATTTTTTCACATTTTTGTTTTATATTAAAATAAATTATGTTAAAATTAAAAAGAGGTGTATTATGGAATTACTTGCTGAAAAATTAAGGCCCAATCAATTAAAAGACATCATCGGACAAACTCATATTATAGGCGAAAACAAAATATTTAATAATCTTATAAAAAATCAAAAAATATACAATATGATTTTATATGGTAAAAGTGGTATTGGAAAAACTACAATTGCATTAACATTAGTAAATGAATTAAAAGTAAGATACAGACTATTAAATGCCACTGTAAATTCAAAAAAAGACTTTGAAATAGTTTTTGAAGAAGCAAAAATGTATGAAGAACTTATTTTAATAGTTGATGAAATACATAGAATGAATAAAGACAAACAAGATCTTTTATTATCTTATATAGAAAGTGGAAAACTAACCTTAATAGGACTCACATCTTCTAATCCATATCATGCTATTAATCCAGCAATTAGAAGCAGATGTCAAATGATTGAACTAAAAGAAATAACTGAAACAGATATTCTAAAAGGCATAGAGAGAACTAAAGAAATATATAAAGATTTAGATATTCAAGAAGAAACAAAAAAACACATTGCACGTATATCAGGAGGAGATTTAAGATACACATATAATTTAATAGAATTTTGTTATAACTCGTTCGGGCCAACTTTTAATATAGATGATATAAAAACAATAAATAATCGAGCAAACTTTTATCATGATAAAAATGAAGATGGTTATTATGATTTAATAAGTGCTTTTCAAAAAAGTATCAGAGGAAGTGACGTCGATGCTTCGCTTCACTATTTAACTAGACTAATAGAATCTGGAGATTTTGATATACTTTATAGAAGAATGCTAGTAATAGCTTATGAAGATATAGGCCTAGCTAATCCTAATTTACCTGGAAGAGTTCTGTCTGCTATAGAAGCAGCTGAAAGATTAGGCTCTCCAGAACTTGTAATGCCACTTACATTCGCTGTAATAGACATGGCATTAAGTCCTAAAAGTAATACAAGTGAAACAGCATATATGAATGCTTCAAATGACTTAAAAAGAGGTAATCCAGGAAGAGTTCCAGAACACATAAGAACTAATTCCCAAAATTACAAATACCCTCATAATTATAAACATAATTATGTAAAACAACAATATTTACCAGATAATTTAAAAGGAAGCATTTATTATTACCCAGGAGAAAATAAGTACGAAACAAATATGTATGAATTTAATAAAAAGCTAAAAGAAGAAAAAAACTAAAGATAATCAACTGATATCTTTAGAATACTTTCTTCCTTTTTCTTCTAATTCTTTTTCTTCTTGAACAATAAGACTTTTCATATAATCTGTTGTAGTTATTGAACTTTCCTTAAGTACCATTAAGATCTCATTTAACACGCCTGCTTGTATTAATAACTTTTCACTTTTCTCTAAATCACTCAACGTTGTATCTGATAAATTTTCTTCTTCTCGCAGAAAACCATCACGCAATATAATTGTACCATAATTTTCACATTTAGTCGATTTTAACACAATCATTTATTATATAATTAGTAATAAAAATCCCAGCAGTTGCAGGAACAAAACTATTACTACCAAGTCCTTCAGTAATTATAGGTTGTTCCTTACTAGTTACAACAACTACTCTTTTTTGCATATCTTTAAAAATAAGTTTTCTCATCTTTTTAGCTAATGGATCATAAGTAGTCTTATCTAAAGTAGATACATAAACTTGAGTAGCATCCATCTTTTTAGCAGTACCCATAGAAGAAACAACTTTAATATCTTTATTCAAAGAAGATTCAATAATTAACTTTTTAGCATTAACATCATCACAAGCATCAACAACATAATCAAACTTACTAAAATCAATTTCACTAACATTAGACTTATCTAAAAACATACACATATCTATAATATTAATGTTAGAATTTATCTCTAACGCTCTTTTTTTAGCTTCTTGTGTCTTATATTTTCCAATATTATCTAGTTTAGAAATAATTTGTCTATTAAGATTTGTCTCAGAAATTCTATCTGCATCAACAATAGTAAAAGATTCTACTCCGCATCTTACTAAAGTTTCAAACGTATATCCTCCTACTCCACCTAACCCTACAATTAAAATATTTAGCTTTTTTATCTTTTCTAAACCATTATCTCCAACAAGTTTTCTTAATCTATCTAAATCCATTAATTCCTCCAAACAAAAACCAAAACAAAGTGTAATAATAAAACTCGCTTTTGCGAGGTGGTAGTCCACATAATAGCTTTCAGGATCCCGATATATAAACGGTATTCGACACCAACTATTAATTAGGTCTCCAAATTACTTATTTGTCGGTTTATTTTGACACCTCATTTTGGTAACTAAATTATATCAAAAATTATATATAAAAGTCAATCATCATCTATACTAGTATAACTTAAAACTGTGTTTAAATTAACATCATATGTAGAATTCATTATATTTAAAGTAGCTCCCTCATAATATGTATTAAGTGTTTTCATAAGCTTTTTCATTTCTTCTCTTTTTCCAATATGCTTCTTTGTAACTACACAAGCACAATCAATAAAATCTAACTTATTATATCTACACCATGCTAAAATATCACTCTCATGTACAAAATATAAAGGCCTAATTAACATCATACCATCAAAATTAGTTGATTTTATTTTTGGCATCATAGTCTTAAATTCACCATTATATATCATACTCATTAAAATTGTTTCAACAACATCATCGAAATGATGGCCAAGACTGATTTTATTACACCCTAATTTTTTTGCCTCACTATATAAAGCACCTCTTCTCTTCCGTGCACATAAATAACAAGGACTTGGCACTTCTTTTATCTGCTCAAAAATATTATAATCAAAATAATGAATATCTAAATTTAACTCTTTTGCATTATCCTTAATCTTTTTTAAATGTGAAGAACTATACCCTGGATTCATAAGAATATACTTTAAAGAAAAATTTACTTTTCCATGTTTCATAAACTCTTCCAAACACTTAGCAAGCAAAAAAGAATCTTTTCCACCACTAATACAAACAGCAATAACATCCCCATCTTCTATAAGTTCAAAGTCACTAATAGCTTTAACAAAAGGCCTATAAATTTCTTTTCTAAATCTTTTAATAATGCTTCTTTCAACCTCTTTATATACTTCCATTTATATTAGTTACTCCCATTATTTCCAAAAGATATATTAAGTATTTTACAAGAACGATCTGGTAATTTACCATTTTCTAAAAAATAAGAATAATCTTCGTCACTAATCTTTCCACTTACAAAATCTTCTAATACTCTATTATGATCTTCTATTTTAATTTCATCTGCCTCTAAACTATATCCAAAAAGTAATTTAAAACTTTCATCTTCTAATGGATACAACTTAGTAGTGTTATCTTCTTCTAAAAAGCCATAAATAAATGCCTTTCCAATCATATTATTCCATAACTTGCTAATCGCATTATCAACCGTCTTTTCATTTGTAACTTTAAGTAAGGTTGGAGCATTTATTAACATACCAAAACACTCTTCTTCATCTATTCCTAAAACCATATCTAAAGATAGTGTCTTTTTTCCTGTCATAATATCAGTAAACAAATTACCATCATCGCTTACTGTTCCAATCACAGGTTTTAAAGGAAAATACACTAATATATCTTCAACATTTACAACATTAAATAAAATAGCTATTTTAACATTTTCATCTAAATTCATTAAACCCTCCTAATATTATATATTCATATTAAAATAATCTAAAAGCTCACTTATTTTAACCTTTACTTCTTCCTTAGTATCATTATCTTTTATAGTAACATAATCTCCTTTAACTTCATCTTCTCCAATAATAATGATATATTGAGGATTATATTTATCTACTAACTTCCATAAACCTTTCATATTCTTTCCAGTATAATCTGTTTCACAAGAAAAACCACTACTTCTTAAATCATCTATTATTTGATAAGCAAGATAAGAACCTTCTAAATTCATAACAAAAGAATGTAATCTATCTATTGGAATAAAAACTTCCATTTCTTTTAACATAATAATAATTCTCTCAAGACCCATAGCAAATCCAACACCTGGTGTTTTAGGCCCATCTAATAATTCTACAAGGCCATCATACCTTCCACCTGCACAAATAGTATTAGCTTTACCCAATTCCTCATAATCACATATTATTTCAAACACTGTATCAGAATAATAATCTAAACCTCTAACTAAAGAAGTATCTACAATATAAGGAATATCTAAACATTCCAAAGCATTTTTAACTTCTTCAAAATATTTTTTACTCTCATCATTAAGATAATCAAGAGTCTTAGGAGCATTTTTAATATAATCTCTTTCATTATCATACTTACAATCTAATATTCTAAGAGGATTTCTTTCCAATCTATCCTTACAAGTATCACACAAATTATCATAATCTTTCTTTAAATAATCATATAAAACTTCCCTATAACTTTGTCTACTTGCTTTATCTCCCAATGTATTAAGTTTAACTTTCATATTAGAAATTCCAATACTACTTAAAAATCTATACGCAAGACTAATTACTTCCGCATCCATAAAAGGATTTCTAACACCTAAAACTTCTACTCCAAACTGAGTAAATTCACGGTATCTACCATTTTGAGGCCTTTCATATCTAAACGCACTACCAAAATACCAAAGCTTTTTAACATTTTGCTCTGCATACATCTTATTCTCAATATAGCTTCTAATAACACCAGCAGTAAACTCTGGTCTTAAAGTCATCTTTCTTTCGCCCTTATCTATAAAGTCGTAAGTTTCTTTATTTACTATATCAGTTCCTTCTCCCACTCCTCTATAAAATAAACTAGTTTCTTCAAAAGTAGGTATCTTTATAAACTCAAAATTATAATTATCCATTACTTCTTGAGCACAATTATAAATATAATTATAAATACTTCCTTCCTTATCATAAATATCCAAAGTTCCTTTAGGTTTTTGTATCATATCTACCACGTCCTTTTCCTTAGCAACATTATACTATTTATCTAAGTATTTAGCAATAAAATATAATAACCTGCATAAAATTTACCATGATAAAAAATATAAAAGATAACAAATTTATAATGGGAACTTTAATACTACTAACTGGAGGATTTCTCTCAAAATTTTTAGGTTTCTTACTTAAAATTATTATTACAAGACAAATAGGTGTAGAAGGAATAGGTCTTTACTCATTAATAACTCCAACATTTGGATTATTTATTACTATTGCTACATTCTCCTTTCCAGTTGCAATTTCTAAATTAGTAGCAGCGCCAAACCGATCTAGTAAAAAAATAATATTTAGTATAATTCCAGTATCATTATTATTAAATTTCATAACACTAATAATAATATTTATTATTGCGAGCCCTCTTTCAAATGTATTTTTAAAAGAACCTAGACTATATTATCCATTACTATCAATTGGATTCACGCTACCATTTATAGGTCTTTCGAGCATAATAAAAGGTTATTACTGGGGCAAACAAAGAATGGGAGTTTATATACTTTCTAACATTGTAGAACAAATAGTAAGAATTGCTATATTAATATTTTTAATTCCTATATGTTTAGAAAAATCTTTAATATTAACAATAAGTGTAATAATATTAGTAAATATGATTAGTGAAACATCTAGCATAATTGTAATGTTATTAGGTTTACCAAAAGGTATGACAATTGAAAAAAATGATATAAGGCCACACAAAAAAGACGCTAGCGATGTATTAAATATAAGTATACCTTCAACTAGCAGCAAAATTGTAGGAAGTATTGCACATTTCTTAGAACCAATATTATTGACAAATATCTTAACATATGTAGGATATTCAAATGATTTTATTATAAAAGAATACGGAATTATTAATGGTTATGCCCTAGCATTATTACTCCTTCCTCAATTCTTTACACAAAGTATCTCAACATCTTTAATCCCAGAATTATCCAAACATTATGAAAGCGGAAATATTGAAATGTGTAAAAAAAGATTAAAACAAATTGTAGGATTATCATTATTAATAGGTGCATTATCCAGTAGTTTTATATTTGCAATACCAGAATTTTTCTTGAATCTTATTTACAATACAACCCTTGGAGTTAATTATATACGTATATTAGCGCCATTCTTCTTACTTTTCTTTATAAATACACCAATATCTAACTCATTACAAGCACTAAACAAAAGCAAAGAAGCAATGTATATAACTCTGTTCACTTCTTTTATAAAATTATTAACTTTAACTATTTTCTCTTTCCTACACATAGGAATGCACGGATTAATAATAAGTATAATTGTAAGCTTAATATCATCAACATATCTTGAAACAAAATGTCTACAAAAAGCTCTTTCAAAAAACAAAACTCTTACATCATCTTTCTTAATTATATATGCTTTATTATTCTTATAAAAAGCATAAAACACATCTGAAGATTCTACTTGCTCCTTCTTTAATAGTTCTCTAAGCCAAGTTTCACTTTTATTAATATATTTTAAAGTACTTCTTTGAATAACACCATCCAATATTAAAGGAAATGGATTTTCACTTTTTATCTTAAGAAAATTATACTTAAATACATTTAATTTACCATTATTCTCTAATACAGCATATTCTACATCGGTAAGATTTTTAATATTATTACTTCTAAGCTCTAAAAGCAAATCATCTAAAGTATATCTTTGTCTAACCATTTCTTTAAAATTTATTACACCTTTATTTATTATAAGAACTGGTTTTCCTTCTATCATATTTCTAAATCTATTAAATTTAAGAGCTGTAAAAGCTGCTACTATTTCTAACAATACAAGTATAATAATAGGAAGTATTGTTAACCATAAAGAATCTTTGGTATTCTCTATACTAATAGCAACCATCTCTGCTATTAAAATACTTACAACTAAATCCTGAATGCTTAACTGCCCTATCTCTCTTTTACCCATAATTCTATATATAATTAGAATAAATACATAAAAGAATGTTGTTCTACCAACTACTGTTAATAATTCCATTTTTATCACCTATTTTTATTATGTAATTATTCATAAAGTTTTAATCATTAAATATAATTAACTAGGGGGAAATATGAAAAACTATAAAAATATTTTAAGAAGTATAGCCACATTTATGATATCTTTAATAATATATTTATTTATAATAACAACATTTGCACATTTTAATTTATTCTCTTACAAAACAGTATCCTTATTAAGTTTCATATTTGTAATAATGCTATTTATGTATTGTGGATTTGCATTAGGTAAAAAAAGCAATAAAAGAGGATATTTAAGTGGTTTAGTTATTGGAATTATAAACATATTACTTATATTAATACTAGCTTTGCTATTTAGATGCTTACCAGAACTAAAATCCCTTATATATTTTATGATACTCTTATTGTCTTCTACTTTAGGTGGAATGTTCGGAATAAACTTTAAAAAACAAAATTAAGCACCTCTAGGTGTTTTTCTATATCTCACTTTAATAATAAAAAATACAAATAGCTTTTTAACTATTCATATTTTTATTAAAACCAGATATTTACATCTAAACATTTTGAAGTGTACTCATCACTGGACAGTTTTTTTAAATTATACAATACTCAAGTAGACTTTTCTACTAAAATTAAATATTTTCTTTTAAAAGTTTTGCACAACATTAGAAAAACTCAGCTTAAATTCATTCCTGACGTTCTCTTTGGCATTATT
>CANSWR010000038.1 GCA_947650795.1 uncultured Bacillota bacterium
TTTCATCTATTAATCCTGTACAATTACCACCACCAAACAAGTCACTAGCTATCATAATTCTTTTTGCTGGTTTTAAATTTTGTGGCAATGTTCCTAAAAGTGTATAGTCTCCTACTGTTAATGCTTTTGTACCATAACTTTCTCCATAAACAAATACAACACCATTTTTTTCGCAATAATGAATTTCATTCGTCAATTGATGCCATATAGCTTTTTCTTCTTTTGATAAAGTCGTATTATCATCAGTCGTTAAATAAAATTCATTTTCATTTAATATATTATTTATTTTTGCGTTTTCATATTGTTCCTCAGTTAATTGATTTATTTTAAAATCTTTTATTTTGATATTTGTTGCCATTATGCCACCCTCTTCCAATATGCTACAACTTTATATGGTTGTAAATTTCCACTATCTCCTGTTCCATATTTTGCTGTTCCTATACCAGATAATTCTCCACTAGTT
Organism: uncultured Bacillota bacterium; assembly: GCA_947650795.1. GTDB lineage: Bacteria > Bacillota_I > Bacilli_A > RF39 > UBA660 > MGBC139354. The sequence goes on from CANSWR010000038.1 coordinate 464, forward strand.
GAATTATCTGTATTTATGCTAAATCTTGGATTTCCTATAGATAAACCATACCCATTTTCTAAAGTTCCTGTTCCTGCATTTAAAGCTATATTTAAAGAGTGATTATGGTTTTGTATATTTTTATTACCACCTATTTTACCAACAGTATTAAATTCTACTTGACTTTCATCTAAGCCAACACCTACCATACCAACTAATTCACGTTCCCAAGTAAAACCTAAATAGTTACTATAATCGGTGTTAGTAAAGTCTATGAAACCTCTTCCAATAGGCCACATTGCTTTATATATTTCATTAATTGATAAACTCGAAACATCTTTTGTTACCTTTATTATGTAATTTACTACTATATAAGGTTGTAAATTTCCACTATTACCACTCCCAGTTTGTCCAGTAACATTATTGTCACTACACCAACTTCCAGTTCCTCCTGCTGACGCACTTTCTCCAGATACATTAGATACTTCTCCAGCAGTTTTCTTAGAAGGTATTACATGTATATGAGCTTGTAATTCTTTATTACCTCCTGTTTTTCCAATTATATTAAATTCTGTTTGACTAGTGTCTTTACCAACTAGAACTTTGCCTTTTAAATTAGGCAAATTAAAAGTGGTAGTCCCATCTCCGCTTCCATATGTAGTCCCTATAACGCTAAATAATTCATTATAAGCCAATCTTGATACAGCACTGCCATCACAAACAAGCCAATTTTTGGGTGCATTATCTGTTAAATATCCTGTTATAGTCCCAATAGGAATTGAATTTTCATTACCTATAATTGCACCACCTGCTATTCGTTTATATCCTAAATAGAAAGCCATATATTACCACCTCACAATAGTTATAGAAGCACCAGAAGTTTCTTCTATACTTTCTACTTTTTGATTTAAAATTCTACCTTGATTAGCGGATAATGCTTTTGTTGAACTTGTACTATTCAAATTATCAACAATTTCCACACTACCACCGCTTCCTCCACCTGGTATAATTTCTTCCCAATTTATATAGCATTTTCTTTCGTTACTACTTATAAAAAATATAGGTTTACCTACATCAACCGTTAAAATATTTATGTTCTCTGTTAATTTATCTATAACTTTAACTTCAAAGTCAAATGATTTAGTATTATCTAAGGATAAAATAATATCATTACATTTATACTTATTTCCCTCTAAGGTTACTGTTAAGTCATTCCAATCTTTCCAGTCTCCATTATATTCTTTATATCTATATTGTGCATTGACAATACCATTCTTTTCAGCGTCATCAACTATTAAAGAACTAAATAAACCATCTACTTTGAGCGTTGTTTCATTTTCAAAGTTATTTAACCTCTTTATAGTTGAATTTATAACAGGTTTGTCATATTCATAAATAAATACGTCTTTTTCTACTAAAACTGAATTATTACGACTATCATATGCTCTAATGCTTAATTTCTTTGTTCCAAAAGTATTTATAGTTCCTAAAGTTTCTATTATATCAGTAGTTATATAATCAATATTTTTGTTTATATTATCAATTGTAGCTATATAATTTTTTGGTGTTGCTTCTTTTTTTGCTATCATTTTATCATTTGCTAATATTGTTACTTCTAAATTAGATAATCCTTTAACTAACAATTGATTATTCCCTAATAAATTACTAACTTTTGAATTTATATCTTTATAACTAAATGTTGTAAACTCTGGATTTGCGTTTATAATAGTCATAGTTTTTGTTATACTATCATAAAATGTATTATTTCCAATAACTGTCTTTAATACAAATTGAACATTTAAGCTATTAGTATTTTTTGCGACATTTCTTAAAAATTCTCTATTATCATTTGAAAGTGCAAAAGTACAAACTGTGCCAGTTTTAGATATGTTTCGGTATTCTATATCATCATTTGCACCTGTTAACGAAATACATAATTGTAATGAAGTCACGCTACTCCCCGCTGGATTCGAATAAGTTATTCGTGGATTTTCTTCATCATTAAAATTAGTTGCTGCTACAATTTTCGCTTTTCTTGGTATATCAGTTAGTTTCATATTTCCATTTGCACTTGCATATGTTGGATTAACATCATTTGTTAAAACTGCATTAATATTTACAGTTTTACTTCCATCATCATCATGAGGAACATCAAATGTTACACTACCTATGTTTATATAACTATTAGCTGGTACATTAACCTCTATTCCAGGTACATATTTTATAGTCTTATTATTACAACCTGTAACGCTTATTACACAACTTGCTTCTGGCCTTCTCATGTATGACTCACTAGAACCACGTCCTATATACGCCGTTACAGTTAATGGAGATGTATTATTTTGTATATTAGGTGTTCCCTCTATAGCTTCTAATTTAAAGGTCCATAAATTATGATTAGTTGAACCATTAATTGTCATAAAATATCTCTCCTTCCACTAGGCACAAATGCCCAACCTTGTATTTCTCCCTCAGTTATAGGTACTATCTTTATAGGATCCATTGTAATTTCATCTTCTGCTTTTAATTTTTTAACTTGTGTAGTATCTTTATTTAGACTAAATACTTTTGTAATAATTCCATTAATATTTGAATATCCAGCAAATTCTAAAGGCGACATTATAGTATAATCTCCTTGATATATGGATGATTTAACAAGCACACCATCTAAATTTATGTTTACTTGAGTATTCATAATTTCGCCATTTGCTTGCGACCAAGTTATTGCATATTCGCCAATAGAAAACATATTATCCGTAAATGTTGCATTACTATCTTCACTCCCATAAAACTCTATATCATAATAATTGTCTGTAGGTAATAATGTCGTTATTTCATATCTACTATAAAAGGCACTTTGACCACTTAATAACTCAATTAGATATTCTTCGTTAGCGTTGTATATTTTAATGTAACAAGTTCCTGTAACGTCTTTTTTAATCTTGGTACTAAACGAATAATAAACCTTTTCCGTTTCATTTTCTGAATCGACTTTAACAAATACTCTTTGTCTTACTGTTTTTCCTTTTAAAGTAAAAGAGTGCCCACTTACACATCCTGCAGTTATACTTTCAGTATTACTTGAAATATCTAATATACCAACTTCGCTTACTTCCCATTCTGATGGTATTCCATCATTATAAGCAAACATTACTGAGTTTTTAAGTAAGTTATTAGTTCCAGTTCGTTTTACTGATAACATAAATTCATTAACGTTTTGTACTAATTGAGTACTTAGTAATTCTATATTGTTAACATTTTCTTTAGTTTCTTCTACTTCTTGTTTTATTTCATTCATATCTCTATCAACTTTAATTTTAAGTCTTTTAAAACGTTGTTCCATTCCCTTATGCTCTGTATTTTCTTGTTTTGTAGACTTAATATTTAATTTATAACTCCCTGTCCAACCACCATTATACGTACGACTATACTGTACTATTGTAGGATAATTATTTGTCCCATCTGTAAACGTTATTATATCTCCTACTTTTACATCATTGTAAAGTGGACACTTAGTTGTCTCAAAAGAATAAAATTCGAAATCCACAATATTATTGTAGATATATTCGATTTGTTCTTGATTAACAATAAATGGGTTATCATTTCTAATATATAATGTATTATAAGTTTCATCTCCAAATTCATATTTGACTGCTCCCATTTCGTAAACAACTCTTGATATTTTGTGATATTCTCCTATTTTATAATCTCCTAACAAATCAAAATCAATTGTCTTTTTTGAGACTTTCTTTTGTTTAGAAAACTTTAATTTCCCTGTTTCATCAATATACGCATAACTTGCTTGTAACTCTGCTATATAACTTATATATTCACGAGCAGTTATTTCATTATCATACCATGTAACATCAATATCATTTTCTAATTTTGTTATACCATTTGTAATATTTGCTTTAGTACAAATATCATTAAGAATTTCTAATAAACTTACTGATTTACTTTCGCTAGTATTAATTATCTCTGATGCATCATAATTAAAATTAAAATTTAGCATTTTATCAGTCAACGAATAGTTGTTGCTATCTTCATTTTCTTTTATATTATCTATTTCTAAAATATCTATTATTGCATCGTTTTCTTTTAAAGATATTGCATTAGGTGTATTTGTAATATAGTCTTTATTAAGTTTTATATTGTATTCTCTACTTGTAACACTTCCCAAAAAGAAAGTATCAGAAAAAAGTGAGTAATTGTTAGATATACTCATATAAGCATTTTGATTAATTTCTACATCATCAAAGTATATTTTCATCATTGACCACTCACTTTCTCTTTTTGAACCAAATTAAAAGACAGTGTATAATCTCCTGTCTCTAACATTTTCCATTTCTTTCTACTACATCTCATTTTCATTTCTTTAAATTCTTCTCCTAAAGAGGGGTCTGTAGCTTTTACATATATAGGATTTTGCTTAAGTAATGCCATCAAAGGTTTTATTTCTTCTGATGTTAAATAATCATATGAAAAAGAAAGTTTTGACCAAGCATAAGATACAACTGTATCTATTAAATTACCACTTACAACACTTCTATAAGAGCTATTGTCTAAATCTTCAACTTCTCCTTCGTAATTAGTGGGGGATTTTTGTTTAATAAATGTATCATCAGGAGATATTTTTGTTTCCCATATTAACATTTATATCACATCCGTTCCTGTAATTCTTCTTTGACGTTTAATATAATTAACAGCAATTTCTCCTATTTCTTCTGCACTTATTCTAGGACTAAAATTAATATTGTCAAATCTATCAACCAATTCTTCTAATAAGTCATCAGTTCTACTACTTGAAGATGAAAAGAACTCACGAGAATTAAATTCTTTAGGAACTATAGCTTCGCCCTTATGAACATATGCTAATTGATCATTAGGGACATAGTTAGTACCAACATCGTATGAATTTATTGAACCTGATACTATTGACACTGCTTTATTAGCTAATCCTACTGTCATATCAATAATTTCTTGTATTTTATTTTTGGCATTAGATGTATTAGCATTAACATTTATATTAACATCAGTTGAATAATTTTGATTAGTTAAATCTTTTATTTTACCTTTTAATTCGCCAATAATTTGAGAATTAATTCTATATTCATCGCTTAATTTCCCTACTTTGCTATTTGCTTTTTCTAGTTTTTCTATTTCTTTTTGCATTTCATTTATAACGTACTGATTTTTAGCCTTTTGTAATTCCATAATTTTGTTTTTATTTATTGAATATTCTTCTTCACTAACACTCATATTTTCATTCAACTCTTGAAGTTTTTTTATTTCTTGTTCATATCCACTTTTAAGTGCGAATTTACGTTCATATAAATTAGTCACTTCTTTTGCATATTTTTTTGTCGTTTCTTCATTTGCGACTGTTTTAGTACTTAGATTAGAATACAATTCTATTTGCTCATCATATAGTTCGTTTAATTTTTTTGTTTGCTCCTCATTCAATATTCCTCGATTATAAAGTTCTGTTAATCCATTTATATAACCTGAATTTTCTTCAATCAATTTTATAATAGATTCTCTCCATTTATCATTATGTCCTGTCAATTCACCTAACCAAGTAATTTGCTCTTTATGACTTTTAATACTTTTATTATTCATATCTATCCAACTAAAAAGTTTGCTTATTCCTAGTTGTACTTCTTTACTATTTTTATTAGTAGCATTTGCATTTTTTAATAATATTTCAGTAGCATTCCCACCTAATCTTTTATTATCATCAAGTAATCCGTTCATTTGTTCTAACTCATCATTCAATTTTTGACTTTCTTCCACGCAATTTTTAACTCCATTATAAGCTAATGCAATTAGGTAAGCATCTAATAAAATTAAACCGCCAATAAGTCCACTTGATGGTCCACCTATCAATCCTAATAAGTCTCCTATTTTAGAGCCTAATTTAAATGCTAAAATCGCCCCTATTGCTCCTACAACTAAGTCTTTATGTTCCCATATCCATTCTCCAATAGGTTTTAATACATTATCATATAACCATAAGCATTTATCTGCTAACCATTCTAATGCGTTAACTAAATTTGGATTTAACTCAACATTTTGAAATGCATCCACCCAACTTGTATCTATGTTCGCTACCGATGTATCAGTATTAAGATTAGTAATTTCATCAAATCCTGCTAATGTTTTTGAAGCTGCTTTTCCCGATTTGTTAAGTTTATCCATTGACTTTGTCGTTGCTCTTGCTAATAAATCTACACCAGTTAATGCTTTAACAAATACATTTATATATGCAACTGCTTTAATTGCGAAATTAGCTATTTTTTCTAATAGTGGTGCAAATATAGAACCTAACCCTATCCATGCAGCTTGTAATCTATTCGTTGTCTCAGTATCTTGACTTAAATATTGTGAACTTGCTCTACTAATTAAAGAATATATACTTCTTAAACTTATAAGAGAAAGGGCAAATCTTTGTATTCTTCCAACAGCATTATTAAATTCTTTTCCTATTCTATTTCCTAAACCATTAGTAACTGAATTTAATTTTTCACTACTATTTTTTACATCGTTTAATTCTTTATTTAAGTTAGATAAATCAGTATCATTTAATTTTTTATAAGACTCTCTAACCATATTTATAGTAGAATATACATCATTTAATTTCTTTTCTGTGAGATTTATCCCATTATTATTTATATTAGGATTTATTACGCCTTTTCTTTCTAAATTTAACATATTATTTAGTTTTTCTACTTCTTCTATTGAGTCCTCTACCATTTGCTGTACAAATTTAAATGGTATGCCCATATCCTTACTTATTGCATCTTTACTTTCGTTATTTAACTCTTTTAACTTTGAACTTAAATTCTTTATACTTTCAATTGAATGCGTATCATCTACCTCTAGTACTACACTTTTTCTTGTTGTATTGGATAGATTGTTAATTAATTCTTTTATTCCTTCAAGTTTTTTGTTAAGTTTATCCGTTATTAATTCAAGAGTAATTCCAAATTTCTCATTCATAATAAACTAGTTCTCCTTTCATTTTTAGATTATTATGTTTTAAACAACTAGGTTTTTTTATTTTAACTACTCTTTTTTGAGGATATAGTTCTGGACTTGCTAGTTCAGGATTAATAGGGAAATTTCTTTTTGCATTCTTTTTAGTAAATAAATCACTTATCCCTACACTAATTAAATTAGCTTCTTTCCACATTCTATAAGCTAATCCTTTACGTCTTTGCTCTAATGTTTTAATAAGCTCATTTATATCCATTTCATATAATTCAGTGTATCTTAAATCAAAACATAATAATTCGTCATAGAGTATTTCTATTATTTCTGTAAAACTTCTTGAAGTTTCTCTTTGTTCTTCTCGAGAAGTTGTTCTTTGTTCGTTTTCATTTCTACCAACTCCTCTTTTGTCAAGAAACCCGAAACCACCAACGCTTCATAAATCACATCTATCATAATTCTTTCTAAAGTGTAACCATTGTCTATTAGTTTATCCATGAAGTCACATGCATTGTTAATGGTAAAATTCTTATCATCGCTTTTCCTTAAATACCTTAAAAGTGTTAGTATTGTTGTATGACTATAATCTTTAATGTAATCTAACATCTTACATTTGTAACTTTTTTCTATTTCCATACAATCCGCACTTGATAACCTTAATTTAATTGTTTCTCCATTTAATTCTAATTCATAAAATTTCATTTTTCTCTCCTTATATAAAAATTAAGAGGCAGTTTATTGCCTCTCTCTTATTCTTCTGTGCCTACTGGTATAGTTGTTTCTATTTCTTCTATTGGCGCATGATACATAGTAAATCCTGATATTTGGTCATTTTCTTCTTCTTTAAAAGAATAATCCACTTTACTACTATATTCATGAACTATGCCATTTGCCTTTGTTATTTTCCAATAATAAACTTTTTTACTTTTTGCTAAATTGTCTACAACATTAATATTAGCATCGACATTTGGATCTTCCATATTAAATTCATAATTCAATTTAACTGGAGGTTGTAATCCATTTATTTCAGTTTCGTACTTAGTGTTATCTAAGCAAGTTGTTGATATTTTATTTGGTTCTCCACCTATTTCTGGAATATTTAAAAGTCCATATATTCTTTTATATGTTCCGCCCTTTGTTTCAGAATATTCTAATTTTCCACCATTTGTGGGTGTATAATTTTTACTTTCGTTCATTTTTATTCCTCCTATAAAACAATCTTATTGTTAATTTCATTGTAATAACAATAACCTGTAATTTTTATTTTTTTAATATTATTTGTCATTAAAACATCTTCATAAGAAGATTTAATATTTAACTCTTTTAAAGTATTTACTATTTTTTTAGTTGCTATATCTATAATTTGTAATGTGTTTTCTGTAGGATTATTTTTTCTTATAACAAATCCTATTAGTGACACTCTATATGTACAATTTTTATCTTTATCTATATTTTGATTATCTTCTCTAATTGTATAACCAAAATAAGTTGTATTTTCTTCAATTATATCTTCTTGTACAATAGGACCACTTTCTATGTCTTTTAATTCATTTAATTTAGTTTGTATGCACTCTCTCATTTAAAACACTTCCTTATACTTTCTTTGTAGTTTTTTATATTCTTTTGTAATGAATCATAAAAATGAGGTGTTGCTTTCATACCCCAAGTACCCGTTAGTAAAAACTGTTGTTGAGTCTCTGCGTTCCATGGTACGTCAGTGGTATATGGGTAACCATGTGGAAATATATTTGTATCTTCTCCTAAAGGTCCTGTACCCCAGTTGACAAAGTTTGCTAACAGTACGTTTCTCCACCTAGGATTTTCTCCTCCTACTTTTAGATCACTAAAAATTTCTGTTTTAATGACTTTTCCATCAAATTTAGTTTCTCCTAATTGAATACTTGATACATAATCTCCTCTAACCATTGGAGCACTATCAACAGTATCTTCCCATACTTTTTTTGCTGTTTCTCTTTGTGCTTTAATTAAATTTGGAATTATTTTTTTATTAATTGCTGTTTCTATTTCAAATGCTAACTTTGATATATCTTTCATAATCTTTCTATATCTATCCAATTAGATTTTACAGATTTAATCTTATAAGTAGCATCATTTATGAAAATAAAATATTTACTTATATTATCAATACTTTCATTTACTTTAGTTAATAAAAACTTTTCCAAATCTTTTTTTGGAGAACTAAGTCTTAGCATATTCACAACATTTGCGCCATATATACTAGCTGATATTTCATCTGTTAAATCTTCTCTTTGTACTTTATATGGTTTGATTTCATTGTATTTGATTGTATATGTTCCATTTAGTTGTTTTTCTTTTATAGAAGATTTAAGAGCAACTGTGATAAGTCTATTTATTTGCATTATCTTATTACTCTCTTTCCACTTTTTATGATATCATTTCTTAGTTCTTCATAAGCATTTAAAAAAGAGGAGCTTTTTCCACTTTCGTTTAAACTACTTGTGTCTTCGGTTCCTCTTTGCAAGTATAATGTTTTTGCGCACTTTTTAATTTCAGGTTTTAATAATTGAACATTAGAGTTTGATAAAGTTCTATTGGATATTGATAAAGCTTCGTTAATTGAATCTTCAAGAATATTAAGTAACACATCTTTGTCATCAAGAAAATTTTCGGACAAATCTCTTTTCAGTTGCTCTAGTATTTTTTCTTTTAATTCATCCATAGTGTTTTCTCCTCTCTTATTCTACTGTTTGAGTTAAATCATTAATATTCTCGTTATCTTTAGATTTAGTTTGTTTAATATTATCTTTAGATTTAGTTTTTATCTCTTCATAAAACTTACTATTCTCTAATTGTTTAATAACTTCTTTATTATTAGGAACTAAAATAGCTCCTGTTTCTAAACTTCTAAATTTTCTCATTATAATCTATTCCTTTCTTTAAATTATTCACTATCTTCATCAAAGAAAATTGTGTCTGGTGTTACCGCTTTTGTTCCTTTATATAAGAAATCTTCTAATGCGTATGCGTCATCAAGATTAATCTTTTCTAAGTCAAATTCACTAACATAGAATGGTTGTGCTATTGATTCTTCTCTCATTAAAATGCAATGTACTCCTGCTGGCATTCTTGTACTTTCTCTTACTATAATACTATCATACATACCTATAGCACCATTTGATGGACTTGTTCCATTTGGAAGTTCATCTAAAATACTTTTCATTTTCTTTCTATAAGTAGCATCTAGTACTATTGCTAAATCCTCAGCATCCATCCCATCAATAAAGTCATTTTTTAATGTTTTTGCTGTAACTATAATATTATCAATAATATCTTGTATAGTTGCATTTGTGGGTCTTTCTATTTTAGTACCCTCTCTTTTAGCACAAGCAAAGAACTCTCTATCTAAATATGCCTTAATTTGTTTAGTATAGTTTTTCTTTCTTTTCTCTGCCATTGAAGGAACACCATATAGTCTAAGGTCTTTACCTTGGAACTCCTCAATTATTTCTTTATCAGTATCAATATTAACTGTTATAGGATTATCTTGTACAGAGTTACCCTTACCTGCTGCACGTGCTGTTCCTTTATCTTCCATCTTTGCATTTGCAAATCTTTTATATTCTACTGAACCACTTTCAGGTTCTCCACTACCATTTTTAGCTTTTAATTCTTCTGATACTGCACTTGTAAATACATTCTCAAGTACTCCACCTAAAATCTCAGCTAATTTTGCTTTTTCCTCTGTACCATACTTAATTACATTTAATGAATCTTGTTTCATTACTTATCATCTCCTCTTTCATTTAATAACTTGCCCTTGAAATGTTACTTTTGGTACTTTCATTATTACTTCCAAAGACTGTTTTAGGCGTTGTTTCTTTTAATCTGTTATTTACTTCATTTTCTACTGCACTATCAAAAACAATCTTTATATTTTTGATAGTTTCTTCTACTTGTTCAGCTTTAATAGTTTTAAAGTCAATAAGATTTAATAAAGAAACATCTACCTGCGTTTCAGGTGCATTAGCCATTTTTATTGCTTCATCTTTTAATTTATAAGCATTTAATTCAGCTTTTGCTTCCTCTTTTTCTTTTCTTTCTTTTTGAAACTCATATTCTTTTCTTTCATCCTCTTTCATCTTTGCTAATTTTTCAGCCTCAGACTTTTCTTGAGCATATTTTTCTTCCATCTTGCTTCTTTCAGCGCTAAGCATTTTATTTACCTCGCTTCTTGAATACATTTTTTCCTTTTGAGTTTCTTCAATTTGAGTTTTTTGAGTAGTCTCTACTACTTGTTCTGTCTCGGTAGAACTTACCATACTGTTATCTTCCATTGATAACCCTCCTTTTCTTTTACGGATAGAAAATATCCAAACAATTAGTTAGGTTAATTACTCCACACGAAAAAACCAATATTTCTACTGGCGACAACTAACGACTGATTGTCGACATTCGTTATATCTAACTCTAGGTTAGTATTTAATTAGTGTTATTTATAAACACTATATCAATAGTATAAAGTTTAATTTTTTCAAACTATCTTCATTATACTATTAATATACTACTTATAAAATTATTGGTCGGAGCAACAGGACTTGAACCTGTGACCTCGCGTTCCCAAAACGTGTGTTCTGCCAACTGAACTATGCCCCGATTCGTTTCAAAAAATTTGACATATTTACCGAAAAATTGTATAATGTAGGTAATGAAATGAAGTATTTTTGACTTAACAGGAGTGCTTCATTTCTTTTTTTATTTCCTTGAATAAATAGTAAATTTATCTTCTTTTTTTATACCTATTATTTCAACCCATGAAATATCAGGTCTATAAAATAATTGTTGTGCTTCTTCACATAGCACTTCAAAACTATATTGAGATGTTGAAGCATCAATAAAAAAATTATGAGATTGTTTCTCTTTTTTATATATATTGTGATATATTGGTTGTTTATCCTTGCTATTAGAAGACAATGTTTTTAAATCATAACTTTTGCCATTAATCATATAATCTGGTGCAGAAACTCCACCATTAATATCAATATTTGGTATCATTGTTATTTCTTTATCTATTCGTTTTGATAACCAATCAGCAAATTCCAATTCATTATGAGTTAATTTATAATAAACTAATTTATCATCAACTAAATAATTATTACCCCTAAAATAAAATTCTTCATTTAGTTCATATTGTTTTGGTTTATATCTTTTGTTAGTCTTATTGTGATTTTTCAACCATTTCTTTGTTACATCTTTATATTGTTTTCTTAATTCTTTATTAGATTTGTCTATTAAGTAAGTTATTGTACTTCTACAATAATGAAAATGATTATTAATTGGTGGTAAGTTAGCGCCTGATTCTAACCCTTTAATCGTATATAGTACATTTCTTTTGTCTGCTTCACTATATCTAAAGAACTTATTCCAATCATTAACATAAAAGGGGATGTTGAAAGTTAATGATTAACTTTCACATCTTCTTTTTTTGTTTAG
>CANSWR010000039.1 GCA_947650795.1 uncultured Bacillota bacterium
TACTTTTAAATAAAATTATTACTAAATATCTATTAAAAATATTATAAATATCTTTAAAAAAGAAAATAGAATAATAATTTACTTTAGTATTTTTATAGTTTTAACAATTTTCTATTTAATATCTTCAGTGGTATATTTATCTATCTATAATGTTTTATTTTCAATAGTCCCATTTATATTATCTTTAATATTATTAAGAAAAATAATAAACTATTCAAAAAAAACTTATAACTTTTCATTTGAAACCTATGATGAAATTCAAAACATAGAAGATAAATATCATAAAAAAGCAATAAACTCAATACTTTTAGGAATAGCAATATTAAGTATCACATTGACCATAATATTGGCAACTAATTTTAGATTTCCAGAAATAATAAGTAGAATAATGTCTAACATAACTGTTTTTGAAATAATTTTAGTTTGTATAATTAAAAATATATTAATAAATTGGAATTTAAAACAAAAAATAGAGAGTATATATGAAAGTAAATACAAAATTCAATTAAGAACTTTAACAATATTATCAAGTATTTATTGGAGCCTAACACTAATAATAACATATCTTCTTAAAAATCAGCTTAGACTAATAACACTTACAATTTTTATAATTATCTTTTTAATCATATATATAGTTTACTTATTTAAAAAAAGAAAATACATAGTAAAAAAGAATATAATCATAAATAAAAAAAGAATTTTATTAGTAATAATTTGTATATTAGGAATATCTCTTTATCAAATAATGAAACTAGACTCTTGGATATTACAACCTTTTATAAATGCTGTAGAAACAGTAAATACAAATAACTTAAATATAGAATACGATGATAGAACAGGTGTATATACAATATATATGGATGATGATGATTTTAAAATCCTACAGCTTACAGACATACATTTAGGAGGTAGTAGTTTTTCATATCATAAAGACTTAAAAGCACTTCATAGTGTATACAAACTAATCGAGCATACAAAACCCGATTTAGTGATTGTAACTGGAGACCTAGTATTTCCTCTAGGAATCGCTTCTATGTCATTTAACAACAATACTCCAATAATGGAATTTGCTTCATACATGAGAAACATTGGAGTACCATGGGCCTTCGCATATGGCAATCATGATACAGAATCTTTAGCGACGCTTACAGAAAAAGAAGTAGACAATTTATTTAAAATGCTATCTTATAAAAACTCTAAAAACTTACTTTATCCATATAAACAACCTAATATCACAGGAAGAAATAATCAGATGATAGAAATAAGAAAACAAAATGGAGAACTATTAGAAGCATTATTCTTACTAGACTCTAACTCATATTTAGATGATGTAATGGACAATTATGATTACATACATGATGACCAAGTAGAATGGTATGAAAATCAAATAAAAAAACTAACAGAAAAAGAAGAACAAGAAATTGAATCAATGGTATTTTTCCATATGCCACTAAACGAATATCAAATTGCATATAATTTATATAAACGAAATAGTGAAGAAGTAGAATATCATTTTGGAAAAATAGGCGAAGAAAATGAAGCTATATGTGCTTCAAAATTTAATAGTAAATTATTTAGAACAGCAGTAAAATTAGGGAGTACAAAAGCTATGTTCTGTGGACATGATCACTTAAACAACATATCATTAACTTACAAAGGAATAAGATTGACTTATGGATTAAGTATTGATTATCTAGCGTATCCTAAAATTGAAAATAAAAAAGACCAAAGAGGAGGCACACTCATAACAATACATGAAGATAAAACATTCGACATTGAACAGATTAAAGAAAAAGATTTATAATAAATATTAAAAGAAAAATGGTGGAGAGATAAAGTAAAGTATAAGTAAAATATAACACTTACTATAGAAAAACTTCTTGTTTGTTGTTAATATATAATAAACGAGGAGTTAAAATGAAAAATAGAAAAAAGAAAAAACTCACCAAACACTTTAAAATACTATTTATTACGATTTTAATAGTATCAAGCTTAATTTTCTTAAACAAAGGAAAAAGTGAAGAATACATAGCAAACGTAGAAAACTTAAAAAGTAATTTAAAAAAAGGAAACATAATTGATGATATAATATCAGTAAAACAAATGCCAGATTATCCGACTGGATGTGAAAGTATATCATTATATATATTACTTAAACACTACAAAGTAGACGTTACAATAGATGAGATAATAAGAAAACTTCCAAAAGGCAGCATACCTTATGAAGTAGACGAAGAACTTTATGGAGCAGACCCTGAAAAAGAATTTGTAGGCTCGCCTTATAATGAGTATTCATTTGGAGTATTCGAAATACCAATCAAAAATGTTGCTAATAAATTTAAAAAAGGTGCTAACTCTAAAACAAATGCCAGTATTAAAGAAGTAAAAGAAATAATTGACTCTAATAATCCATTAATAGCTTGGACTAGAATTTACGAAAACTTAACTAAATTAGAGTATATAGATAGTTGGCTAAGTGAAGACGAAGAAAAATTAATAAAGTGGCCAAAAGGAGAACATGCTGTTGTAGTTTATGGATATGATGATGAATACTATTATATATCTAATCCTTATAACGGAGAAAAATATCCTATAGAAAAAGAAATATTTGAATACAATTTTAAATTATTAGGAAGTAGAATAGTATACTACAAATAAAGGCGAAAAACTCGTCTTTTAATTTAACTTAAAAACGACAAAAAGTAAAAAAAACTTGAAAAAACTTACAATAAGTAATAAAATAAATAACTATTGAATTAAATTATTGGAGGGTTTAAAAATGAAAAAAATAACAGATTTTATGATAAACAAAAGACATATAATACTATCTATATTTATAGCATTAACTATAATATCAGGTTTTCTTGCTACTAAAGTAGAAATAAATACAGATTTAACTGTATACTTACCAGAAGATTCACAAACTAGAATTGGTACAGAAATCATGAAAAAAGAATTCAAAGACTCAGATAGTCCTGGTTCTTTAAATTTAATGTTCAAAAATATAACAGAAAAAGAAAAAACAGAAATATTAGAAAACCTATCAAATATAAAAGGTGTATCTAAAATAGATTATGATAATACAGAAAATTATAATAAAAAAGACTATACTTTATATGTAGTGAACACAGAAGAAAAAAGTAACTCTAAAATATCAAAAAATATATATGAAAAAATATTAGAAGATTACGAGGATTATGAAATATATACAAGTGGATCTATTAAAGCTAGCAATACAGAAATATTACCTACTTGGATTATGGTAACATCTATAGTATGTGCTATGATAATACTTATAATAATGTGTGACTCATACTTAGAACCATTCTTATTCTTAATATCTATATTAATCGCCGTTATCTTAAATGCAGGAACAAATATAATTTTTAAATCTGTATCAGAAGTTACAAACTCAATATCAGCAATCTTAGTAATGGCACTTTCTATGGACTATTCAATAATGTTAATAAATAGATTTAGAAGTGAAAGAGAAAACGAAAAAAATGACATCAAAGCTATGCAAAATGCTTTATATCATTCATTTCAATCTATAACAAGTAGCTCACTAACAACAATCGTGGGACTTATAACCCTAGTATTTATGAGCTTCACTATTGGAAAAGATTTAGGTTTAGTACTAGCTAAAGGTGTATTTTTAAGTTTAATATCAATCTTTTTATGCTTACCTACACTAATACTAACTTTCGACAAATGGATAACAAAAACACAAAAGAAAACTATTAATCCTAAACTTACAAAACTAGGAAATATAAGTTATAAATTAAAGATGCCAATAACTTTTCTATTTATAATTATTTTTATAGGAAGTACTTTATTAAAAGGAAATCTTAAAATATTATATACTTCTCCTGAAAGTAATAAAATAGGTGAAATATTTGGGAATAACAATCAAATAGCTTTAATATATAAAAACGACTTTGAAGAAAATATATCAGAATACTTAAAAGCTTTAGAAAACAAAAATAAAGTGACTTCAGTACTAGGATATGGAAATACATTAAACGAAAAATTAGAATACAATAACTTAAATTCAAAATTATCAACATTAGGCGCTAACATTAAAGTTGAAGATTATTTCTTAAAAATACTTTATTACCACTACTTTAATAAAGAAGAAAATAACACAGTGACACTAAATGAATTCTATAACTTTATAATAAACGAAAACTCATCTCTAATAAGTGAAGAAGAAAAACAAGAATTAACTAAATTAAAATATTTTATAAATCATTATGAAATAAACAAAGATAGAAATACAAAAGAATTAGCTAACATATTAAATATGAATGAAGAAAACATAAATGATATATTAGTTTACTATAATGCCAAGAACAATAATTTAGAATTAACACTAAACGAATTTATAAAATTCATAATAAATGATATTTTACCGAATCCAAAATACTCATCTTTATTTGACGAAGCAACATTAAATAAAATAAAAATAATAGAAACATACATTGATAAAGAATACATAATGACAGAATTTTCATCAAATACTATTAGTGACATATTAAATGTATCAAAAAACAATATAGACTTAATTATACTATCAAAATACAGCAAAACAGACAATGGTTCAAAACTAACATTAAATGAATTTACAAATGAAATTATAAACTTAAAAAATAACACTAATTTTTTAGACAACATAAATATAGAATTAATAGAATTATTAAACACTTTTACAGAAAAAACTAATATCACAGCACCATTAGATAAACAAACAATCAAAAACTTTTTTGAACCTAACTTAGTTGATTTAGTATACATAGCGAATAATTTATTAGATACAGACACTATAAGCTTAGAATATTTTATAAAAAGTGTTATAAAAATAAATGAGGCAAATAATATTTTAAATGAAGATGAATTAAAAAACTTTATATTGATAGAAAAAGTAATAAACGACACTTTAACTGATCCTTTAATTTCATATACAAGTACAGAGTTATCAGAATTTTTAAACTTAGATATAGAACTATTAAACTCATTGTATGCACTTATAGATTTTACTTCTAATAATATAGATAACTGGACTATCTCTATTAGTGAAACAATCAATATAATAATAGAAAATGAAAAAATAGTAAATTCACTAGATGAAGAAACACTTAATAATATTGTTACACTACACACTATAATAAATTTAACATTAAATGAAACAAAACTTACTAGCGAAAATATAAGTGAAATACTAAAAGTAGAAAAGAACAATATAGAATTATTATATGGTTTATATGTAACAACATATATAAATAAAGAAATATCATTAAATAAAATAATAAACTTTTTATTAACAGATATAGTTAATAATGAAAATACAAATACTATAAACGAAACAAATAAAAATAACTTACTAAGTATAAAAAAAATAATAGATGACTCATTATCAATGAAAAAATATACAAAAGAAAATATGTATAGGACATTAAGTACTTTAACTGACAAAATAAATCAAAATGAAATAGATTTAATGTATATGTACTATGGAAGTGTAAATAACTATGATATTAATTGGAAAATAACAATAGAAGAATTAATATATTATTTAAACGATGAAATAATTATAGATGAAAGATTTAACAATTTTATAGAAGAAAATATAAAAAATGATATTATAAAAGCAAAAGAACAAATAATAAAAACAAAATCTTTATTAGTAGGTAAAAATCATTCAAGAATAATAATAAACACAAAACTTGAATTTGAAAGTGATGAAACTTATAAATTTATAGAAAACATAAGTGATGAAATAAAAAATAAAAATATAGAAGAATTTTACATAATAGGTGACTCATCTATGGCATACGAAATGAATAAAACTTTCACAGACGAATTTAATTTTATTTCTATACTTACTATGATATTTTTAATGATAGTAGTAGCTATATCATTTAAGTCATTAATAATTCCAATAATATTAGTATTATTAATACAAAGTGCAGTTTATTTAACTATGGGAATATTATCTATTACAGTAGGTACAGTGTATTTCATAGCATTATTAGTAGTCCAAAGCATTCTTATGGGTGCTACAATAGATTATGCAATTGTTTATACTTCTTACTATTTAGAATATAGACAAAATAAAAATGTAAAGGATTCTATACTATCATCCTATAGTAGCTCAATACATACAATACTAACTTCTTCATCTATACTTATAATTGTGACATTTATATTAGGTATATTTGCAAAAGATATCACATCAAAAATATGTATAACTATATCTGAAGGAACACTATGTTCAACATTATTAATACTTTTAATATTACCAGGAACACTAGCATTATTTGATAAAATAATTGTTAAAAATAAAACAAAATGATAAAATAAAAATGGTGATACTATGGATATAAAAAAACCAAAAATTATAACTTGTGAAGAAATTGATATAAATGAGTTAAATAACATTGAATATATAACAAACTATAATTTTAAAGGAATAGTAAATCAAAAAATAGAATTATGTGAACAAACTATAGATACTTGTATATTTAATAATATTGATTTTACTAATATAAAATTAAATAAAGTTGACTTAGTAGATGTAATTTTTGAAAACTGTAATCTATCTAACATAGTATTTGATAACAAATTTATAACAAGAGTCACTTTTAAAAACTGTAAAATGCTTGGTACATCATTCATCTCCTCATCATTAAAAGATGTAGAATTTGATAACTCTATAACTAAATACTTAAATTTTACTAATGCCAAACTGAATAAAGTTTTAATAAAAGAAAGTGAAATTATAGACGCAACATTTTATGAAGTAGAAATAAAAGAAATAGAAATTAATAATACCAATCTTAATGGAACAGAATTTGTAGAAAGTTCATTAAAAGATGTAGACTTATCAACATGTCAAATAGATAATACTACATTTGATTTAAAATCTATAAAAGGTATGAAAATAAATATGTTTCAATGTCCTTCATTAATATCAATTTTAGGAGTAAAAGTTATATAAAAAATATACTAATTTAATTACCGCATTTGCATAACCACCAATGATTTGATAAAATATAATAAATTAATGTGGTGGTATTATGAATAGAAAAGAAATAAAAAAAGAGGCAAGAAAAAATATAAAGACAAAATACTTTAGAAATGTCATAATAGTCTTTATATGTTCTTGTCTTTTATCATCTGGATTTAACTATACAACTAAAAACATACTGAGTGTAGAAACATCAAACGAAAATATAAATCATATATTAAATAATTCTAAAATAACTAATAGTGAAATAATTGATCAAATATTAGATAAAACAGATGTAGAAAAAAAGATAGAAGAAAAATTTGAAAAAAAATTTACAGAGGGGGTATTATCTACTTTCTTCAACGAGATAACTAAAAGTGGTTCACTCATATTTGGAATACTTAATGGAATAAACAAACTTATTTTTGAAGAAAAAGTAGGAGTAGGATTTATAATAATAATAGGAAATATAGTTCTATTTATATTTACAATATTATGTTTAAAAACTTTAGAAATAGGTAAAAAAAGATACTTCCTTGAACAAAGAAAATACTTAGACACTAAAATAGATAAATTACTTTATACATACAAAATAAAAAGAAACTTGCACATAGCATATATTCTATTTATGAAAAACTTATATGAAGTTCTTTGGACATTTACAATAATTGGTGGCTTTATCAAACATTATGAATATAAAATGATATCTTATATACTTGCAGAAAATCCTAGTATAACAAAAAAAGAAGCATTTAAACTATCAGCTAAATTAACAAAAAACAACAAATGGAATCTTTTCAAAATAGACTTATCTATGATTGGTTGGGAAATACTAAAAACATTTACTTTAAATTTAAGTGGAATATTCTATTCTGATGTATACATAGAAACAATTTATGCAGAAGTTTATATGAATTTAAGAAACAAAAATTTAAAAGATAACAAAGAATTATTTACTGATGAATACATTAATATAGATAAAGAAATAAATGAATCTTACCCTATAGAAAAATATAATACAAAAACTCGTGAAAAAGAAAAATGGATTGAATTAGACTATAATAAATCATATAGCTTACAAACTTATATATTATTCTTCTTTACCTTTGCATTTATTGGTTGGTGTTGGGAAGTATTATATCATTTAATAGGACATGGTGTATTTGTAAATCGTGGAACGCAATATGGCCCTTGGTTACCTATATATGGATGGGGTGGCGTTTTAATAATATCACTACTAAAAAAATATCGAGATAATCCATTCAAACTATTTATATCTTCATTTATGCTATGTGGAGTAATTGAATATATAACTGCTTGGTACCTAGAAACATTTAATCATTTAAAATATTGGGATTATACAGGTTTCTTTTTAAACATACATGGTCGTGTTTGCCTAGAAGGATTATTACTATTTGGTATAGGTGGATGTGGATTTGTATACATTCTAGCACCATTACTAGATGACTTATATAAAAAAATAAAACCAAAAATCAAAAAAATTATATGTATAACATTAATAATAATATTTATTATAGACTTCATATATGCTAGAATTAATCCTAACACAGGAGATGGAATAACAGAAGAATATAAACCTGAACTTTATGTAAACTCTAATTATTAATCTTAAGATATTAGTAAAAACTATTTTCTTTTAATAAAAAAGTTTGTATAATAAAATAAGAATATGGAGGTTTCATGAAACAATTAAAAAGAGAAGAAGTAGAAGATAAAAATAAATGGAATTTAAAATCAATAATTAAAGATGAACAAGAACTTAATGAAAAAAGTGAAAAAGTTGAAAAATTATTAAAAAAAATTTTAACATTTAAAGGCAGAATAATGGAAAGCTCTATAACATTATTAGAATTTATTGAATTAGATGAAGAATTATCAAGATTAGTAGATTTATTATATGTTTATGTTTCTTTAAAATTAGATGAAGATACTACTAACACATTTAATCAAAAAATAAAAGAAAAACTCGAAAAATTAATAGAAAAAGTAGAAGAAAAAACATCTTTCATTTTACCAGAAATTTTAAATTCATCTTATGATACAGTTTTAAAATATATAAAAGAAAATGAAAAACTAAAAATATATGAATTTGATTTAGAAAAATTATTTAGAAAGAAAGAGCACATTTTAGAAGAACAAGAAGAGTCTATATTAGCTAAAGCATCTATAAATTTATATAATTCATCAAATATATTTTATTACTTAAATAATTCTGATATAAATTTAGGAAAAATTAAAAATGAAAATAATGAAGAAATAGAATTAACAAGCAGCAATTATCATTTATTTATAGAAAATAAAAATAGAAATATAAGAAAGTCAGCTTTTGAAAGTATGTATCATTTCTGGGAAAACCATAAAAACACAATAGCAGCAATATATAAAGCAAAATTAGGAGAGACAGAATTTAATAGAGAATTAAGAAAATATAAAACATCACTAGAAATGTACTTGTTTCCAGATAAACTACCAGAAGAAGTTTACTATAATTTAATAGAATGTGTTCATAAAAACTTAGATAAAATGTATGAATATCAAAGTCTAAGAAAAAAATTATTAAATTTAAGCGAATTACATATGTATGATATTTATGTTCCTGTTATAGATATACCAGAAAAAACTTATACATTTGAAGATGCTAAAGAAATAATTTTAGATGCACTAAAACCTTTAGGTGATACATATATAAAAGATTTAAAATTAGCATTTGATAAAAACTGGATAGATATATATCCTAACATTGGAAAAAGAAGTGGAGCTTATCAATGGGGATGCTATGATTCTGAACCAAGAGTATTACTAAACTTTATGGGTACAGTAAGAGATGTTAGTACAACTGCCCATGAGTTAGGTCATGCAATGCACAGTTATTACTCTAAAAAAACTCAAAAATATACATATGCTTCATACCCAATCTTTTTAGCAGAAATCGCGTCAACAGTAAATGAAGTTTTATTAAACGATTACATGTATAAAAAAGCTGAAACAAAAGAAGAAAAATGCTATTTTCTCAACGAATTTATAGATTTAATAAAAAGTACTATTTTTAGACAAACTATGTTTGCAGAATTTGAAAGTATAATGCATAAAAAATATCAAGACAAAGAAGCAATTACAGAACGAGATTTAAGTGAAACATATTTTAATTTAAACAAACTATA
This sequence comes from uncultured Bacillota bacterium, assembly GCA_947650795.1. Lineage (GTDB taxonomy): Bacteria > Bacillota_I > Bacilli_A > RF39 > UBA660 > MGBC139354. The sequence continues at coordinate 10,192 of CANSWR010000039.1, forward strand.
TTTTGGAGATAACGTAACAAGTGATGAATTAATAAAATATGAGTGGGAGAGAATACCTCATTTTTACACACCATTTTATGTTTATAAATATGCAACGGGATTATCATCAGCAGTCTGTATAGCATACAACATAATAAATAAAAAAGCTGGTGCATTAGAAAAATATTTAAACTTTTTAAAAAGTGGCTGCAGTAAATATCCATTAGAAACATTAAAAGAAACAGGAGTAGATTTAATAAGTGGATTTCCTATAGAAGAAACACTAAAAATATTTGGAGAAAAAGTTAATGAATTAAAAGAATTGACGAAGTGAGAAAAATATGGAAAATAAAGAATTAAAAAAGAAATTTAGGATAATATGCAAAAAAGAAAAACGAGCATGCTATAATTACATAATATTAGGTGGATTTCTTGCGATATTAGGATTTATAACAGTAATAATTACATTTATATTAGCTAGAAAATTTATAATTGTATATCCTACTTATCAAATTTTATTTGGCCTAGGATGTGTTTTTGCTATAGTAGGACTTGTTTTATACTTCATTGGAGAGAATATATTCAAAAATGATTTAAGAAATATAATAAAAATTATGAGGGAAAGAAAATGATATTAAAAATAAGTGAAGATTACTCAGAAACTCCAGGAGGAAGATATATCAAAGAAGGTAAGTTTAGTGGAGAGGATTTTAGAAATACCCATCTAATACCTAAATAAAAGAATGCCAAAAATCGAATGAAAAGTTAATAATAGATTTAGATGGGGGATATGGTTATAGCACAGGATTTTTAGAAGAAAGTTTTGGAGGACTAATTAGGGAAGGATATAGAAAAGAAGATTTAAGCATTTTATCATTTATCTCTAATGAAGAACCTGATTTAATAAATACAATTTTAACATACATCGAAGAAGAAAATAATAGAATACACAGAAAAACAATGAAAAAGAAATAAAAAAAAGAGGGATAATATGGAAAAAAAGACATGGTTAATAACAGGAGTTAGTAGTGGTTTTGGTTATGAACTTACAAGACAACTTTTGGAAAGTGGAAACAATGTAGTAGGAACAATTCAAAAAGAAAGTGAAACAGAAAAAATTAGATTCTTCTATGAAACATATCCAAATCAATTTGAATATGAAGTTTTAGATATAGCAGATTCATACACATCAAGCAAAGTCGTAGAAGGCGCTTTTAAAAGACATACCAGTGTAGATGTAATAGTAAGTAATGCAGGTTATGGATTATATGGAGCAGCAGAAGAAGTAACAAAAAAAGAAATAGATGATATAATCGCAGCTAATTTAACTGGTTCAATAATGTTTATAAAAAATTCTCTTAGTTTTTTAAGGAAACAAGGTGGAGGAAGAATAATTCAAATATCTTCATTTGAAGGACAAGTAGCAACACCAGGAAGTTCAATATACAATGCAACAAAATTTGGCATAGAAGGTTTTTGTGAAGCACTTTCTCAAGAAGTAGCACCTTTTAATATTGGAGTAACAATAATAGAACCTGGAAAATCAAGAACAAGCTTTGAATATGCAAGTGTTAAAACAACTGGATCACTAAGTGAATATGATATATCTCCAGCTCATAATTATTTAACAAGAACAATATCGCCATCGCCAGGAAATCCAACACTAGTCGCAGCTAGAATAATAGAAAGTTCTAATATTAATCCAGCTCCATTAAGAATAATATTAGGAAAAGAAGCAATTGAAGAAACCATTAGTACGCTTGAATCAAGACTCGCTGTTTATAAATCACAAATAAAAACTGCTCCTACTTCAGATTATAATAATATATAAAACACCTAGATTTCATTTCTAAGTGTTTTTTTCTATTTTTAAATTTCTTCTCTCTTAATATTGCTTGAAGTTAAAATATGTGTTTTATCTTTCTTACTTCTAAAAATGATTTCAAAACCACATTCTTCTGCAATTTTTTCAATTGTTTCAAAAGTAGGTTGTATAATCCCATTCTCATACTGAGATATGGTATTTCTAGCAAAGTCTGTATTATTTGAAATATCTTGTTGAGAAAGATTGGACTCTTTTCTCATAGTTTTAAGTATCTTACCTATCATCGCACCACCATTAATATTGTCTCATTTAAAGACAATAATTTCTTGACATGTCTTAAATCAAGACGTATAATTTTAATATAAAAAGTCTTAAATTAAGACATAATGTAAGGGTAAATATTATTATAAGGAGAAAGAAATGAAGAAAATAATAATAA
>CANSWR010000040.1 GCA_947650795.1 uncultured Bacillota bacterium
TAAACAAAAAAAGAAGATGTGAAAGTTAATCATTAACTTTCAACATCCCCTTTTTAATATAATATAAATAAAAGTATGTGAATATTTCATAACTGATAGTATAATAAAAAATAGGAAGTGGTCTATATGGCAATAACAAAAACAAATTTCATAAACTATACAAGATGTAGTCGCTATGGAACATTAGAAAACATACATAAAGACAAACTAACAAGTGAAATGACTTTAGAAGAATACTTAAAAGAAGAAGAAAATAATCAATTAAAAGAATTGTTAGGAAGTATATTTGAGCTAACAGATGAAGGCATAGAAATAGATAAAACAATAAAAATAGATAAACAACTATCTGCAATGTTAGAATATTATAAAGAAGTAGAAATAACTGCTGGACATGAAGTAGAAAAATTAATGGGTGGAACATCAATCTTTAGCTTAGATACTTTTAAACAAGAAAGTTTTTCTTTTACTAAAAATGGAATAAAATATCTTTGCTTTGTAGATATTTATAATGAAAGTGAAAATAATATAAATATAATTGAAGTAAAAGCAACTACATCAAGAAAATATAAAAAATTAGACTACATAATAAATAAAGAAAAATATCCTTTATTTACTAAATGTGGAAAATTTTATAAACTTGCAAAAGACCCACAAATATCTAAAAATTATTCTAAAAAAGTAGAAGAACTTCTTGATAGATTTACTGACGTAGGAAAATATATGTATGATATAGCTATTCAAAGATTTATAATAGAAGGTTATATGAAAGAAAATAGTATAAAAACAAATGTAAATTACTATTTAGCAGTACTAAATAATGAATATATATATGATGGATATGAAGAAAATGGTAAAAGAATATTTAAAATTGATCAAAATGGAAATAACATAATTGACTTTTTTGAAGTAAATGACATAACAAGTATGTATCAAAGCAAAATAAATATAGAAAGAAAAAATTTAGAAAAATATATATTTGAAAGTGATAACGAACCATGTAAATTTGGTGTATACTGTGCACTTAATAAAAACACTGAATGTAAATACAAAAAAGTTTGTTATAAAAATATCCCAGAAATAAACGCAAGTTTTAACTATAAACAATTTAGAAACTTTACACATTCTAAAACTAAATATAACAAATATGACCTATTAAATGAAGGATATATTAATTTAGATGATGTTCCAAAAAGCTGGTTAAATAGTGAAAATCATAAGATACAAAGAGAATGTTATGAAACTGGTAAAACTTATATAAATAAAGAAAAAATAAAAGCAGGATTAAATAGCTTAACATATCCTATATATCATTTAGACTTTGAAACTTTTCCTTGTCCTATTCCAAGATTTAAAGGAGAACACCCATATTGTCAAAGCCCATTTGAATTTAGTTTACATATAGAAAGAGAACCTGGACAATGTGATAAAGAAAAAGATAACTTTGTATTTTTAGCTAAAACAAATTCTGATGAACGCTTAGAACTAGTAAAAGAATTAGTAAAAAGAATAAAATTAGAAGAAAATGGGTGCATGCTAGCGCAGAATGTTTCATTTGAAAAAGGTAGATTAAAAGAATTAGCAACTATATTTCCAGAATATTCTAAGGAATTAAATAATATAATTGAAAAAGGAAGAGATCTCCTAGAGATAATAGACAATAATAAAGAACTATACAAATCATTAGGATTTAACGAATATGACTATAGTACTATGAATTATTATGACAATTCTCAAAGTGGTTCTTTTTCAATAAAAAAAACGTTACCATTATTTACTAATCTTAGTTACAAAACATTAGTCATACAAAATGGAGTAGACGCACTTGTTGAATATGCTAATTACAAAAATATGAATGAAGAAGAAAAGCAAGCAAAACAAGAAGCTTTAAAAGAATATTGTAAACAAGATACATGGGCAATGGTAGAAATATTAAACGGTCTAAGAAAAATAGTAAAAGATTAATGCTAGATGACCTTGTAAAATTTATGTAAAAAAATGGGAAATTACTTGAGTAAAAACATCTCTCATAGTATATTAAAATAGAGGAGAGTGAATAAATGATATATCCATCAATAGACAAACTTCTAAATATAGTAGACTCTAAATACAAACTGGTTCATGTTGCTTCTAAAAGAAGCAAAGAAATGATTGAAAATAAACACTTTCAACTAAAAGAAGGTGAGTATACATCTAAAAAAGAAATTGGAAGAAGTCTAGAAGAATTAGAAAAAGGATTACTTAAAATAGTTGAAAATGATAACGAATTAAAGTAATCTTTTTTATTTATATTGACACACTAACGTTTGTGAAGTAAAATGTTATAAAGGAGTGTGTTGAATATGAAAATAATAAAATTTAAAAAAATGAGTAAAAGTAAATATAAAGTCTTTTTTGATAACAAAGAACTTATAATTTATGAAGAAGTAATACTAAAAAACAATTTACTTAGAAAAAAAGATATTTCCATAGAATTACTTGAACTTATAATGGAAGAGAATAAATATTATGAAATATATGATTTAAGTTTATCTTATTTAGAAATTAAAATGAGAACAGAAAAAGAATTATATAAATATTTATCACAAAAAGGGTTTTATGAATTACTAATTAATGACGTTATAAATAGACTAAAAAGTGAAAATCTAATTAATGAAGAAAAATATATAAGTGCATATATAAATGATAAAATAGTCCTTTCAAAAGATGGCCCTTATAAAATTAAAAGAAATTTATTAGAATTAGAATTAAATGAATATTTAATAGACACTTATTTAGAAAAAATAGATGATGAAATTTGGTTAGCAAAATTAGATAAAATAATCAAAAAAAGATTAAATACTATGAAAACCAAATCTTCTAACATGATTAAAAATAAATTAAAAGAAGAATTATTTAACCTAGGATATGATAAAAACCAAATAGATTACTCGCTAGATAAAATAAATAATAATGATTTTGATTCTCTAAAAAAAGAATACGACAAAGCTTTTAATAAATATTCTAAAAAATATAAAGATTCTATGTTAAATACACAAATAAAATCATATCTATTTAGAAAAGGTTTTGAGCTAGATGATATTAACACTTTTATTTTAGAAACAAATAATTATTAAAAAACATTAGAGAAATTTCCCTAATGTTTTTATTCGCCATAAATATCTTCATAATCTTTCTTTAAATCAGAATCAGTTATTTTAATACCATATTCTTTTCTTAAAGCTTTAATAGCAGTAGTTCCAAAGTTTGTATCAGCTTTCATAAGATCCTGTGCTATTTTCTTTTTAACATCATTTTTAACTTTATCTATACTAGGTTTTTCCCCTTGACTAATTTTATATATAATATGATATCCAAATTTAGACTTAACTGGAGTAGCTGAATATTTACCAACTTCCAATTTAATAGCAGCTTCTAAGAAATTTTCATCATAACTACTACGATCATTTATATCCTTACCTAAATAACCCCCGTTTTCTTTAACAGCATTATCTTCATTTAATTCTTTAGATAAAGTCTCAAAATTTTCACCATTATTTAATCTATTTATAATATCTTTAGCTTTATTATAAGCTTCATTTTCAGCTTTTTCTTTCTCTTCTGTAGAAGCGTCTTCACTAGCTTTACTTGTAATTAAAATATGTCTTAATTCCATATCTCCAACTAAAGAATTACTTTCGTAGTCACTTATTTGAGTATCATTTACCAAACTAAGTGCATACTCATCATTCCATTTAGATTTTCTATAAGAAAGTCTTACAAATTCCTTTAACTCTTTTTCAGAAGAAACTCCATAGTAAGTTTTAATTTTACTATCAAATTCATCTTTCCATTGATCTTTTAAACCATCAACTACTTGCTTAATATATGATTTTTCATCCTCATCTTCTTTATACTTTCTATCTAATAACTCAGTATCAATTAAAGTAGTTAAAGCATTAAGGCCATTATCTTTCTTTAATTTTTCATATAATTCTTGAGCACTTATGCCGCCTTCTTCAAACTGAACAACACTTTCATCGCCATTCTTTAAATGTGAAGTTGCACATCCAGTTATTAGAAGTAAACACATCATAACTCCTAAAACCTTTTTCATTTATTAAAATACCTCCATTAATAAATATAATAACAAAAAAATATATAAAACTCAAGTTAAAGCACTCACATATTTTAAAATTTTGCTTATAATACAAGTGTAAAGATAAAAAAGGAGGAATGACTAATGAATTGTGGATGCGGAAATAATGGTCTTTCAGGAGCAGCATTTGCTTTAGTACTATTTATTTTACTAGTAATCATACTAGGTGCATTTATTTAATTTAAAGGAGGGTTAAAATGAATAATTGTTGTAAAAACGTAAATCCTTGCTGTCCAGAGCCAAATCCATGCTGCTGCAATAATAACAGTTATGGAAATAGCTTCTTTGTAATATTAATTTTATTCATATTATTAGCAATAATCTTTGGTGCATGTATAGGATGGTAGTTTTCCTAGTAAAGAAGTAGTCAAATAATTGTCTACTTCTTTTTATTTAAATAAATAAAAACACAAAATTATGATAAAATATAAGAAAGAGGTGTAAAATGACAAAAAACTACTATGAAATTCTAAGAGTATCACCTAACGCTACATCAGAAGAAATTAAAAAGGCGTATAGAGTTATACTGAAGGAAATACATCCAGACTTGAATCCTGATAATAAAGAATCAGAAGAGAAAACTAAAAAAGTAAACGAAGCTTATGAAGTCTTAAGTGATGCCACTAAAAGAAAAAAATATGATCAAAGTATAATAACAGCACAAAGAACATCAACTAGGCAAACATATAGTAGATCAACTAGTGGTTCTGCCTCTCCTTTTAATTCAACTACACAAACAACATCAACAAGAAGTACTGATGGTGGTTTTGGCCCTTTTTCTTATTCTACTTTTTTTAATGGATCATCTAAAAAGATTAATTTAGACGATATTATAAAAGAAAATGAAGAAGCATATGATAAATTTATTGCATTTTTAACAAAAATAGAAGAAGAATTTAAACAATTTAATCTAACAACGGATTCAGTAAGAAAAGAAATAGAAGGTAAAAGAGGTAAAATTACAAGTTATGAACTTGATGGAATGAAATCAAGTCTAGAACATCAACTAGAAGAAATAAAAGCAAATGCGCAATATTATGACGAATTAATTGCATTTTTAGCAGAAATAGATGTAGAACTTAAACAAAATAACATTAATTTGACAACTAATTCAGTAAGAAAAGAAATAGCAGGAAAAAGAGGAAAAATTTCAAAAAAAGAGCTTACTAAAATCAAATCAGATTTAAAATCAGAACTTGAAGAAGCAAAAAGTAAAACAACAGCATATGACGAATTTTTAACTTTTTTATCAAAAATAGATATAGAACTTAAACAAAATAATATTAATTTAACAACTAATTCAGTAAGAAAGAATATAGAAGGAAAAAGAGGAGTAATAACAAAAAGAGAATTATCAGATTTAGAATCAAATCTAAAAAAGCAATTAGAAGAAATAAAAAGAAATGCAAAATATTATGATGAATTCTTAGAATTTTATAAATCTGTAAAATCTAAAATAGATAAAAGTGGAGAAAAGTTTAATTTAGAAGAATTAGAAAAATATATTGACCCTAAAAATAAAGGTCAACAACCAAAAGAATTTTATAAAGAAGCAGAAGATAAACTGAATGAACTCAATATACAACTTACAAAATTACTTAGTCAAAGATTTAATAGCTTACATGAAGAAATGCAAAAATTAGAAATAATATATTACATAAATAATTTTATGCAAAAAAAAGGAATAAGTTTAAGTTCAAATTTATCATTTGATGATTTAAAAGAGATAGAAGAATATAAAAATACTTATGTCGAAACACAAAGAAATTTAAAAGCTTTAGGCATAAACTTTGATGTAATTTTGAAAAAATTAAAAAGATCACAACAAAGTTTATCATTAGAAGAATTAAGAATAATATTAAGAAATACAGAAGAAATGAAACAAAAAGATTTGCTTTCAAAATGGAAACTAAATAATAATATAGTTAGCGAAATAAATGAACATAACGCTCCTAAAATGTAAACAAAAAGACTTCAGTTAAAAAGAAGTCTTTTAATATTTTGGCAAACATACAAGTTATGTCACTGCTAGATAAATAAACAAAATATTATTTTTACAGACTCTTATATGTTATTATTTGAATAACAAAAAGGAACTATATAAGTTACAAATTATCATGGTTAGATGCCATTTACACAGAATTTAGGAAGCACTCTTTTTATAACCAGAATTTATTTAACATTATTCACTTTGCAATTCAAATCTATAAACTTGAGTAACATCAGGATATTTTACACTATCAACTTTAGATAAAAACATTTCTTTATCTCTAACCCAAATTTCTCCTGAATCTAAATGTTTATAAACAACTTTTTCACTCAAATCTTCACTATCTTTTGCTATTAATAAAACCTCTATTAAATTTCCTTTAAAATGCTTATAAACTTGCCCAACTTTTATTTCTCTCATCAAACTTCACTCCTTAAAATATCATATACTTCACTTACACTTAATTTTTTAGCATTACCTCTGTATTTAGGAACTAAATGTAAATGAAAATGCTTAATTTCTTGAACAAAACCATTATTTTGAATTATTGTCATACCTTCTGCACCAAGCTTTGATTCTAATAATTTTTTCATTCTTTTAGCCACTTCCATAATATGAGTCAATACTACTAAAGGAATATCATCAAAATCCAAATAATGAACTTTAGGTACTATCAATAAATGTCCTACACTAGTTGGATTAATATCTAAAAATGTTTTAACTATATCATCTTCATAAATTGTATTTGAATTTATTTCCCCCTGACTAATTTTGCAAAATAAACAATTATCCATTACTTCACCTCATTCTAATTAAAATTATATTAATTTTTAAATCAAAAATCAACTAATAACATATACTAAATCCATTAAAATTCATAAATTATAATGTAGGTGAGAAAATGAATATAGAAAAAGACTTTGTAATGAAAAAGAAAAACATAATATACTTTGACAATGCTGCCACAACATTTAAACCTATAAAAGTTATAAACAAAGAATTAGAATATTTAACAGAATACACAGCAAATTCACACAGAGGGGATTATAATATTAGTTTTAAAGTTGACGATGAAATAGATAATACAAGAGATTTAGTAGCAAAATTTATAAATGCTGCACACAAAGATGAGATAATATTCACATCAAATACCACTGAAAGCTTAAACATGATTATAAATGGATTTTTTGGATATTATCTTAATGAAGGAGATGAAGTAATAATTACTAAAAGTGAACATGCTTCAAATATAATGCCATGGTTAATGCTAAAATTTCAAAAAGGAATTGTAATAAAATATGCCTCACTAAATGAAAACAATGAATTAACTTTAGAATCAATAAAAAAGGAAATAACTAAAAAAACTAAAGTCATAAGTATTGCAGAAATTACAAATGTAATAGGAGATAAAAGACCTATAAAAGAAATAACATCACTAGCGCATAAATATGGAATATATGTAGTAGTAGATGGAGCACAAAGTGTACCACATAAAAAAGTTGATGTAAAAGATACAGATATAGATTTTCTAGCATTTTCAGCTCATAAAATGTGCGGACCAACAGGTGTTGGAATATTATATGGAAAAAAAGAATTGCTAGTAAAAATGGTTCCAATAAAATTTGGAGGCGGGATGAATGAAACTTACAACGATGAATCAATAGAACTATTACCACTACCTTATAGGTTAGAAGCAGGAACACCAAATATTTCTGGAATAATAGCTTTTAGTGAATCTATCAAATATCTAGATGAATTAGGAATGGATAATATAGAAAGAACAGAAAGTTATTTAAGAAGATATCTAATAAGAGAATTAAAGAAAATTCCATACATAAAAATTTATAATGAAAATAGTACATCTAGTACAGTACTCATAAATATTGAAGGTTTAACCTCTGGAGACTTAGGATTATACCTAAATACCCAAAATATTTGTGTAAGAAGTGGACGCCATTGTGTTAAAATGCTAAGTGAAGAAAGTAGTTTTACAGATACTGTAAGAATAAGTTTATACTTTTATAACACCTATGAAGAAATCGATGTTTTAATTCAAGCATTATCTAAGTTAGAAGAAATAGAAAAATTTGCAAAAAATTAAAAATATGCCAAAATTAAAAATTGAGAGGTAAAAAGCCTTTCAATTTTTAAAATTAAAGAATTTCTAGTAACTAAAAAACAACAAAGTATTTTAATAAATACTAATTAGTCATTACAAAATTTAATTTCTCGAGTTTGCAAATAATCTTAAAACATGTTAAAGTGAAAAACAGAAAGGAGGAAAGATGTTGAATAATGTAGTAATAGTAGGAAGACTTACTAAAGATCCAGAAGTCATAGAATCAGAAAAAGGCAACAAAAGAACTTTCATAATAATTGCAATTCCAAGACCGTTTAAAAATGTTGATGGAATTTATGAAACAGATTTTATTAAATGTATTCTTTGGAATTCAGTTGCTGAACATACTTGTGAGTATTGTAAAAAAGGGGACGTCGTAGGAATAAAAGGAAGAATTCAGACAAACAATTACGAAAAAGAAGGAAAAATGGTATATGTAACCGAAGTAATAGCAGAAAGAGTAACATTTTTATCAGAAAATCATAATAAAATGGAAGAAACAGAAAACGAAAAATAACTTTATTTACATACCAAAGAAATAGAAATGTAAAGGTTTTCTATTTCCACACTCTCACCTTTAAAAATAAGCTTTAATTTGTTATAATAAAAATGGTGATAACGATGCTAGTAGGAAGTAGATTAAAAGAATTAAGACGGGTGTTTGGTTTGACACAACAAGAACTAGGCAACATTTTGAATGTAACTAAAGCAACAATTTGCTGCTATGAAAAAGAAACAAGAACACCAACGTTAGAAAATCTAATAGATCTCTCCGACTATTTTGAAGTAACAATCGACTATTTACTTGGTCGTGATTACCTTGTTCGAGATAAAAGAACAGGTAAAAATATATTTATAAGTAAAGAACAATATGATTCCTCTAATTTAACCCCTACCGCTTTAAAAGGTGAGAGTATGAAAATAGAAAACACTATAGAAAAACTAAAAAACAAAGTATTACTTACTAAAGAAGAAATAAATTATATAGTATCTAATTATACCATAGGTAATATTGATGATGAAAAAATGAGTAAGTTTTTATTACTAATAAAAGAAAATGGATTATCATATGAAGAAACATTTTATTTGACTGAAGCGATGATAAACACAGGAGATATTCTTGATTTAAATAATATAACTAAACCAGTAGTAGACAAACATTCTACAGGTGGAGTAGGAGATAAACTGACTCTTATTTTATCTCCCATAATCGCGTCTCTTGGATTATGTGTAGCAAAAATGAGTGGAAGAAGTTTAGGTTTTACTGGAGGAACAATAGATAAATTAGAAAGTATTCCTGGATACAAAGTTAATTTAACTAATCAAGAATTTATAAATCAAGTTAATAACATAGGATTAAGTATTATCAGCCAAACAGGTTCACTAGCACCAGCAGATAAAAAAATATATGCATTAAGAGATGAAATAGGTGCTGTAGAATCAATTCCGTTAATAGCAAGTAGTATTATGAGTAAAAAGATTGCGAGTGGCGCTTCTAACATTGTAATAGACTTAAAAGTCGGAAAAGGAGCTTTTATGGAAAACATAAAAGATGCAAAAATGCTTGCTGAATATATGATTAATATTGGTAAATATTTTAATAGAAAAGTAATATGCGTATTAAGTGATATGAACACTCCTTTAGGTAATACAGTAGGAAATAGTATTGAAGTAAAAGAAGCTGAAAACTTTTTTCTAGGAAGAAGAGATAAAAGACTTAATGATTTGGTAATAAAGCTAGCTTCAAACATGGTATCTATAGGAAAAAATATAAGTGAACAATTGGCAGAATTAGAAGTAATTAAAGCCTTAGAAGATGGAAGTGCAAAAAATAAATTTTACGAGTGGATTGATGCTCAAGGTGGAAATATAAAAGGTGTAAAATTAGCCAAAAATAAACTGACAATAAAGGCCAAAAAATCGGGATACATTACAGCTATAGATCCAATAAAAACATCAAAAATTTTATCAGATTTAGGTGCTGGAAGAAAAAATAAAAACGACAATATAGACTTAACTGTTGGTCTAGCATTTATTCATACATTAAATGAAAAAGTTAATATTGGAGACTCATTAATAAATATATTTTATAATGAATCAATAGAAAACTTAGAAGAAAGAGTATCAGAAATAATCACAATAGAAAACAATGAGATTTTAGAACAAGATATAATTATAGAAGTAATAAAATAAACATAAAAGGTTATAATAAAAGTGTTAAATAATTAAAGGAGAAATATGAAAAGAATATACATTATATTAACACTTTTAATAGCCTTTTTTTCTTTCAATATAAAAGGAAAAGCTATAACAAATATAACTATTAACAACAATACTATAATACCAGAATTTAATCCCACAACTAAAATATATAACGTTTTTGTTGACGCAAAAACAGAAATAATAACAATTAATATAACTAAAGATGAAAATGAAACTGTAACAGGAGCAGGGAGTATAAGTTTAAAAAAAGGACTTAATATAATAGAAATAATATCTTATGTAGATGAAATTCAAAAAGATAAATATATATTAAATATAACAAGAGGAGACTACAAAATAGATAAAAAAGATGCAACATTAAGAACATTAAACGTAAATGGTCAAGATATAAATTTTGACAGTAACACTTACTCATACGAGATAAGTACTGATATGACTAAAAGTCTCACTATCACATACGAAGCTACCAACCCTAATTCTAAAGTAAAATTAAAAAAAGATTTACACTCAAATAAAAAAAATGGTATTGTAGAAATAATTGTAACAAGTGAAGATAAAAAGAAAACTAATACATATACTTTAAAAATTCAAAAAGATTTGGAAAAAAATAAAGGTGTAGAAAATAAAGAAAGTATATTTGATAAAAAAGAATTTTCTTCATTCGAATTAAAGTTAATAATAATAGGTATTGTGACAGGTGGTTTAATAATTTTAGGTATATTATTTTATATATTATTTATAAAAATAAAGTATCAATATAAAATAATATACAAGCCAATCTTTAAACTAAAATTTAAAAAGTAAAAAAACTTCATATAAAAAGGGCCTCAATAAAGCCCTTTATATTTTACGCAATATTCTTCAAAAGTAATTCCTTCATTTTTAATAAGAGTAGCTACTTCTACACCCACATACCTATAATGCCAAGGTTCATACATATATCCTGTCATATAAACTTTATCTTTAGGATATCTTAAAATTAAACCATATTTATGAGCATTTTTTTGAAGCCAGTCAAACTGCTTAGTATTTTCAAAACTTTCTTCCAAAGTACCATCATGACTTAAATCTATTGCTAATCCTGTATGATGTTCACTACTTCCAGGTCTAGCTGAATAAGTATCTGCTTCTTCTACACCATCTCTAGCAACATAATTATTATAAAGTCTAGTTTGTAAATCGATGCTCCTAAATCCACTTTGTGCCTGTAGATATAATCCATCCGCGTTTATATCCTTAATAAGTTTATTAACATATTCTGCTGCTTCACTTCTCATCTTTTGCCCATTACCTACACTAACTAAGTCACTAGGTTCATAATCTTGCGGAACTTCATAATACTTATTAACAAGAACAAAAGGATCATTTGGATCATCCACAATTTTAACATCAGTATAGAAATCTCTATCAATCTGAGTATTAACTCTCATAACAATTTCTTCAGCATCATAAGAACTATTATCAGATAAATTTTGATATCTTTCTATGTTTTCTATATGAAAATATTTAACACTTGATAATTCAACTAAATTATCATATTTTTCATTTATTTTATCAATATCTTCACTAGACAAATTATTTTCTAATTTCTCTATATCATTATTAGAATAACCCAACTCTTTTAATTTTTTATTGACCTTTTTATCCTCGTTGTTATTATTTAAAATAGAATTTTTATCATTACTATTGCCAGTATCATCACTTATAAAATTATTGTAAACATAAATACCACCATAAGTAAATAACCCTATAACTACTATAAAAATTAACAAATTTCCGAAATTTACTTTAACTCTTTTTTTTCTCATTAATTCAAAATCACTTCCCTTGGACTTATGTCAAGTTTTTAGACACAATTTTCTTTCCATTTTTCAATTTAAGC